>JAEYQF010000208.1 GCA_023410155.1 Verrucomicrobiota bacterium
GCACAGTTATTTCTGGGGTGAGACGGACGGTTCCCGTAACACGCAGCTGGAGTGGGATGGTGGCTATCACTACTCACCCGAAGAGGGTTCGAGCTGGTATAAGATCGCACCGGAGCTCGCCCATAGATTCGGCGGCCGCGTGCGTGTCTCGGCCGGGATCAGCTTCGAGCGCAGCCGCCAGCATGCGCAATACGCCGGCCAGGCCGACACCACTAGCGGCACGGAATATCTCGTGGCGCAGATGGATCAGAAGAGCCTGTCGTCGGAGTTTCGGGTGACGGCGAACTTCTCGCCCACGCTCTCGCTGACGTATTTCGGCGGCCCGTTTGTTTCGGTCGGGCGCTACGACGAGTTCAAGCTCGTTGCCGATCCGCGCTCGAGCGATCCCGACGAGCGTTACGCCGGGATTGGTGCGTGGCGCACTGAGACCGGCTACGGCGCCGCCGTGAACGGTGAGACGATCCTGTTCGACAATCCGGATTTCAGCTGGCGCGAGCTCAAGTCGAACCTCGTGCTCAAATGGGAGTTTAGTCCGGGCTCCACCTTCTATGCCGTGTGGTCGCAGCACCGCGCCGACGCCCAGGATTTCGGCGAGTTTTCGGCGGGTGACGATTACCGGCGCCTTTTCAGCGCGCATCCCGACAACACGTTCCTGGTGAAGATCAGCTATTGGTTCTCGATCTGATCGCGGCTTCGGCGGCACGGCAGGTCGAGGTGTCCCCGGAGGTTTACCGATAGAGGTTCTACTTACCTGCCGGATGCACGCGCGGCGAAACTCGGCGCATGCTGGGCGGCGTCCATGAAACTTCTCAAATGTCTGGCTTGGGCTGGTTTTTTCACCGGGACGCTGCTCCCGCTTCGCGCGCAAATCATCCACCTCTCGCTTCAAGCTCCTGCGCGCTTCGTCGCCCAGCAGGGTGGGGTGAGTCCGTTCGCGTTCGCCGACGAATCGATCCTCACGCTCGATCTCACCTACGACGCGAGTTGTAGGAAAGTCGGCATCGACGAGACCGGTGCGCACGTCTTCGACCTCGCCGACGAACTCGATCGCAACTGCTGGCGCATCCGTGTCGGCGACATCGATGTCACCGGTCCGCTCAATCTGCTCCACGTGCGTGATCGCGAGTTGCAGTTCCAGTTTGTCGACGATCAATGGCCGTCGAATTTCTACGCGTTCACGGCGCAGCTCGAATTCGAAGGCGCGGTGTTCGCGGGTGATCGGCTCACGTTGCCGTCGTCGCCTCTCGCGCGGCCGGCGGACGACGAGTTTCGCGTGCTTGTGCTCGGGATGCCGGAGTTTCTGGGCGACCTGCGCCAGCCATCCGGCGCGATTCATATCGGAGCGTTCACGGAGATTTCTGCGTCTCTGCTGGTGGCGCCGATCACGCCCGTGCCGGAGCCGGCGACCTACGGGTGGATTGCGACCGGCGTGCTTGGAATCGTGCTGATGTGGCGACGCCGCCGCGTAGGGGTGTCAGCGGGCCGCTGATACCGTGGCTCCTTGGCGCCCGGATGTTTTTTCCGCCAAGGAAAGTCCATGATCCCGGTGCCATGAAGTCCCTCAAGGCTCTCGCTGTGGTTGGTTTTTTCGTCGGGGCTGTGGCCTCGGCTTCGGCTCAGATTGTTCACCTCAAGCTGGAAACAACGGCCACGTTTTACGGCGAATACGTCTCGACGGTCACGCCGTTCTATCCGAACACGCCGCTCTCCCTTGAGATCTACTACGAGGCGACCCTGCCCAACGTGCCCGGCGAGGAATACGGTTGGTTCGAGCCGCCGAAGAATGGAAAGAACGGCTTTCGGCTCGAGGTCGGGAAAATCAAGTTCGAACGTCCTCTCGACCGCATCAGAAACTTCGGGGGCCTGCTCATCTTCGAGGATCTGTGGAATCCGGAGATCAGGTGGGAGAACGGTGAGTTTCTGATCCCGTTCGACGGGGAGTTTGCGAGTTTCGAACTGCCATCGGGCGATTTCCCGCCGATCGGCGGGGATGTGCCGGGATCGTTCTTCTTCATCGGTCCGGATCTCGTCGGCAACACGGGTCCGAATGCGCGCTACAACTACGGCTCGATCCGCTTCGGCCCGAATTTCACGTTGGTTTCAGTCGAGATCGTGCCGGTCCCCGAGCCGTCCACCTACGGAGCGGCGGCGCTCGCGCTGCTGGCAGGTCTCGTGGCACATCGTCGTCGGCAAAATCGAAGGATGTGAAAATCCCGCGTCATGACGGAAATTTTGGCGTGAAATACGCTAAAAAATTTCCGTCATGAAGCGCGCGATGCCTGACCCTAAGCCCTCATCCGCCCGAAATGTCATCTCCATCGGCCTGTCCTGTTGGTTATGGCAGTGGCGGAAGTGCCGGGCGATGGTCGACGCGGCCAAACGCACGGGCGTGCACCTGGAGATCACCCAGACGTTTCGCGGCCTGCGTCGTGAGATCGAGGGCCAGGTTTCGGGTGATAATGTCGACGCTTTTCTGCACGAGTTCGCCCGCCGCTGTTGAAGCGCGCTGAACTGGGTAAGATGAAACCCGCCGTCTCCGGCGGGTTTTGTTTTTTGGAGCGGCGTGTCCTCCGGGTTCGAACTCCGTCCCTCGGTGGCCAAAGGCGTCGCTCCGCATCTTGGCTCGACCTCGTAACGCACGGGGACCTGACTTCGCGCTCAACTGATGGCGTTTACGCCACCTTTTCTCTTTCGATGCGTCGGGTTCACGATCCTGCCATGCCACGACATTTTTTCTCTGCTCTGAATTCACACTTTGCGCGGTCGTTGCGCGCGCTCGCCGTTTTCGCCGCGCTCGGCTGGACCGCCGCGGCGCACGCGGCCGAGTGGCGCGATCTGCTCGATCCCGAGCTGTCGCAGTGGCGAAAGTATCTCAGCTTCCGCCATCGCACGGACTACAATGGCCAGCCGCCGGTCGACGCCGCAGGTCAGCCGATCGCACCGATCGGCTACGACAAGGATGACGCGGGCGTTTTCACCGTGAAGACGATCGATGGCGAACGCGTGCTCCACGTGAGCGGCGAGATCTACGGATGTGTTTTCACGAAGCAGGAATTCAAGAATTACCGCTTCAAACTGAAGACGAAGTGGGGCGGGAAGAAATGGGACCCGCGCAAGGAGAAGCTCAAGGACTCGGGCATCCTTTATCACTCTATCGGCGAACCCGGCGTGGAGTGGTGGCGCTCGTGGATGCTCTCGCAGGAGTTTCAGATCATGGAAGGCCACATGGGCGACTACTGGTGCCAGGCCAACTCGGCGATCGACATCCGCGCGTTTTCTCCCGAGGGCGCGATGAACGCGGTCGCAAGCGAGCGCCAGCCATTTCGTGCCTTCGGTCCCGGCGGTGTCGCCAGTTTCTGCCTGCGCAGCGACGATCGCGAAACACGCGACGGCGGCTGGACGGAACTCGAGCTAATCTGCTTCGAGGGGAAGAGCGTGCACCTCGTCAACGGCGAGGTCGTCATGGTCCTCAAGGATTCGCGCGTGATGAACGACGGCGTCGCCACACCCTTGGTGCGGGGGCGGATCCAGCTTCAGAGCGAAGCGGCGGAAGTCTTCTTCAAGGACATCCAGATTCAGGAGATCGCCGCGCTGCCCGCGGAGTTCGCGCGCCTGTTCGACTGAGGACGCACGTTGGAGAGCACCCCTCGGAGACCTCTCGCCGCGACGCGCGCCGAGCCGCGCACGGGTTTTCCGCGCCGGTCGGGAAAATTGTTGGCGGTGGCGAGCAACGCGTTTCATCTCCGCGCGTCAGTTGGTGCAGTGTTCATTCCCCACATCCCGTTCCCCCTTATGAAATTCCCCCGATTGCTCCTCGCGTGTGTCGCTGCCGGTGCGGCGACGTGTGTCACCCCGTCGAGTTTCGCGTCCGCGGCGATTCCGCCGGGCTGGTTTGTGTGGCCCTACGGCGATATGCAGCCGGGCAGCGCGCTCGACACGAGTGGGCTCAATCACAAACCGGCCGGCGCGCGCGGCCCTGTCATCGTGCGCGATGGCGTGTTTGTGACGTCGGGCGACGGGCAGCGGATCCGATTCTGGGGCTGCAATCTCAGCAGCAATGAAGCCTTCGTCGACGCCGCGACCGCAGACCGACTCGCCCGGCGACTCGCGCAGGGCGGAGTGAACATCGCGCGCCTCCACCATCTCGATAATCCCTGGTCCGTCGAATCCGCCGGGAGCCTCTGGAAGCCCGGCACCCAGGACCGCATCAACCTCGACCCCGAACAGCTCGACAAACTTCACCGCGTGGTCGCTGCGTTGAAGGCCGAGGGCATCTACTCCAACGTCAACCTCAAGGTCTCGCGCACGCACACGACCGCGGATGGTTTTCCCGAGACGATCAACCAGACGCCCGCGTTTCAGAAGCGGCTCGATTACTTCCAGCGTCGCATCGTCGACCTGCAGAAAGATTATGCGCGGCAGCTCCTGACGGCAAAGAATCCATACACTGGATACAGCCTCGCCGAGGATCCCGCGGTCGCGGTGATCGAGATCAACAATGAAAACTCGCTGCTCGGCATGCGCACGCGCGACATCGCCGACGGGCTCGAGCTCTTGCCTGAACCGTTCAAGGGCGAACTTACGGCGCTGTGGAACTCATGGCTCGCGGAGCGTTATCCCTCCGACGACGCCCTGGCGAAAGCCTGGTTGAAAAACGCCACGCCGCTGGGCGAGTCGCCCATCGCGCCGGCCTCGCGCTGGTTCCCCGATGCGGAGCCGGGCAACGAAGTGCTCGTCTCGTCGCGCTCGCCCGACGCGGTGCACATCACCGTGAAACCCGGCGACGGCGTGCGCCTGCGCTCCTCGGCGTATCTGAACTCGCTGCGGCTCGTTGATCAGGCGACCTACACGCTCACGTTTCGAGCCAAAGCCGACAAAGTCCGCCCGATCGAAGTGGCCACGACTCGCGACGAGCCGCTCTGGCGCACCGACAAGTGGCGCACGCGCGGTCTGCGATCGATTGTGCAGCTCTCGCCGGAGTGGAAGGAGTTTCGCTTCGTTTTCACCACGCACTCCATCGTCGATGTGAAATCGCGCCTCGCGATTCTCGCCGGACACGCGACGGGTGAGATTTGGATCGAGAATCTGAAACTCGGATCGGGATCTTCCACGGCGGGCCTGGGTCCCGGGCAGTCCGCGCGGGCGGGCACGATTCCGATTCCGACCGACGCCACGCCGGCGCAGTGGAACGACTACCTGCAGTTCCTCGTGGAGGTGGAGGAGAGTTACGTGGCGGAGCTTCGCTCCTATCTGCGCGACGAGCTGGGCGTGAAGCAGCCGATCGTCTGCACGCAGGCCAACTATGGCGGCATCGCCGGACTCGTGCGCGAAAAACCCTCGGAATTCATCGATGCGCACAGCTATTGGCAGCACCCGGATTTCGCCGGCGCGAGCGGTGCTTGGAACACGGCCAACTACACGATCAACAATACGCCTGAGCTCGCGGAGTTTTCTGCGCGATGGTTCGGCGAACTCGGCGGCATCGCGCTCCTGCGCGTTTCGGGCAAGCCATTCTCGGCGACGGAACTGGATCATCCCGCGCCGAGCGACTACGCGGTCGAGATGTATCCGGTGCTCGCTACCTATGGCGGCCTGCAGGATTGGGATGCGCTCTACACCTTCGACAGCGTCGCGGCCGGACTCGAAAACGACGAAGGCTCGATGCGCACGTTCTTCGATCAGAGCCACCATCCGGCGAAGTGGGGATTTGGGCCGTTTGCGACGCGTGTGTTTCGTCACGGGCTGATTCCGCCCGCGCCGTCGAAGCGAGAGTTGTTCGTGAGCGCGCCGTTTTGGGAGGAAGCCAATCACGTCGACGTGCTCTGGCTGAAACACCAGATGGGGCAGGACCTCGGTTTTCTGACCGATCGACTGATGGTGAACGAAAACCTGCTGGCGGCTGACCAGCCGACCCACATCAAGCGCAGCGGTGAGAGCAAAATCACTTCGGTGCGACTGCAGCAGACACGTCGCGGCCCGGTTTATCTCGCCGCAAGTCAGCCGGCCGCGAGCGTGGTCGGTTACCTCGGAGGATCGGAAGTGCACGCGGGCGATCTCACCGTTGCCGCGGATGCCTTCGGGCTCAACTTCGCCGCCGTCGGCGCGGTGGCGCTCGACGAGAAACCGCTGCAGAAATCGGCCCGCGTGCTGGTGACGCTGGCCGCTCGGGCGGAGAATCAGGGGGCCGTTTGGAATGCGGTGCGCACGTGTGTGGGCGACGTGTGGGGCAAGGGAGGTCCGCCGATCGCGGAGCGCGTGCCCGCGACGGTGCAGGTGAAAAGCGATGGTCCGCGCCGCGTGTTTGCACTCGCGCCGGATGGCTCGCGCGCGGCGGAAGTGAACGCGACCTTTACCGATGGCGCGGTGAGTTTCTCGACCCGCGAAGGCCCGGCGACGCTCCACTACGAGATCGTCGCGCCATAGCAGCGCACGCCGCAGAGAGGTTTCGAGGATCGAGCCCCAGTTCGGCGCGAGTCGCACCCATGTGCGGCTCGAGTCGGGCCAAGGTGCGCACACGGTCGCGACAAGGTGCGGACCGGATCGGGACGCGTGGCGGCGTGAGTCGGGACCGAGTGCGTCTCAGAAGTGGCGTTGGACGAATTCGGAAATGCAGTTTTCACCCGAGCTGGCTTGCACGATCTCGATCTCTGCGCCCTGCAGAAGGCGCTCGAAGTTGCTCACGGATTGGCGGTCCTGATTGACCAACTCGACGCGAGCGCCAGGCGAGAGCGTGGCGCGCAGGAAGTGCATCATGGTGAGATCACTCGTGGGCAGCGAGTAGCCGAGGCATACGAGGTGGCGCGCGCGTTTGAGCGTTTCGCCTGCTTCGAACCAGAGCGCCCGGATAGTCTCATGGGTGAGCAGCGGACTCTTGTCGTAAACCGGAGGAACGAGGAACGGGTATTTATCGGCGACCGCACGCAATCGTAGGTCGTGGTCGCGTTGGGCGGCCTCGTCCTCGTCGGCGCCGATCGGGGGCACGAAATAGATCGGTTCGCCGCTGGTGGCAGTGCGGCCGGAGTAATACCAGTTGGTGGAGCCGTGAAGTTTGAGGAGGGTGAAGGTGCGTTCGCGGTGCGCGGGCGGAGCGCTGCCGAAGCGGAGTCGCGCATCCGTGAGGACCCGCGGGTAGAGATCGCCGGAGGAGATCCGCCGGTCCTGCCCCAGGTCCACGGTGGAGACGATGCGCTCGATGAGGGTGTCGTAGTTGAGCGTCAGGACGGTGCTCCGGCGTTCGTGCCAGTGGCGGATGAGATTGGTCAGCCACGGATGGCGGGACGATGCCGGGTCGTGGCGAATCTCGGCGGCGGTCTCGTCGAGCACGCGGGCAATGGCGTTGGACATCTCGAGGAAGAGCGCGCGGTGCCGCAGGTTTTCGGATTCCGTGAGCCACGGCTTGGACTGCTCGAGATAAGAGAGGGCATGGGCGAAGTTTTCCCGCATCATGCCGGCGACGGCGTCGGGGAGGACGGCGTTTTTCCCGAGGCGTTCGCACACGCGGTCGGCGAGATCTTGCAAGAGAGGCATCCGGGGTGACAGGGCGCGAGCGAAGCCGGCGCCAAGGAGGAACGCGTCGGGGTGAGAGCGGCTCATACGCCTCCCGACCGCAGGCCCGGAGGTCAGGTTCACCCGGTCGCTGCATCCGGGCGATCACGGCCGCTGCCGTGCGGCTGAAAATCGAGGCCCCGTGGGCGACGGAGCGGTGCCCTCGGTGTTGGAAAAAAGTTGCGAAGGGGAACGACGAGGCGCGGGGTTGTGCGCCGGCATGACTGGGATCGTGGCTTGGCTCGGGCAGAAAACAGTATGGCGTCGCCGCTTGTGGTGGTGGGTCATTGCGCTGGCGTCAGGCGGCTCACACGCGCTGGGCGCGTTTGAGTGGAAGACCGCCACGCCTGAATCGCAGGGCGTAGATTCGGAGGGGTTGGCGCGGATGTTCGCCGAATACAACCGAGACCGACCCGCGATCCGTAGTTTTCTCCTCGTGCGCAACGGGAAGATCGTCACGGAGGCCTACATGTATCCGCAAACGCCGACGACATTGCACCAGATGTATTCGGTCTCGAAGAGTTTTACGTCAGCGCTGATCGGCATCGCGATCGAGCGCGGGCACTTCAGTGGAGTGGACGAGAAGGTGGTCGATATTTTTTCAGGGGTGACGGTGACCAAGCCTGCGGACGCAAATTTGGGAAAAATGCGGCTGAGACACTTGCTCACCATGTCCACGGGACATTCGAACGACACCATGACGAGCGTGACGGGGAGCGCGAACTGGGAGCGGGCTTTTCTGGAGTTGCCGGTGCAGCATTCACCTGGGAGCACGTTCGTCTACAACTCGGGCGCTTCCTATATGCTCGCGGCGGCAATCGAGCGCCGCTCAGGCATGCGGACGGAGGAGTTCGCGAAAAAGTATCTCTTCGGGCCCCTCGGCATCACCGACTACTCGTGGTCAACCTCGCCTCAGGGCATCCCGGCCGGCGGCTGGGGGCTTCTGCTGAAGCCCCGGGACATGGCGCGTTTCGGTCTGCTTTATCTCAATAACGGGAAATGGGACGGCCGGCAGATCGTTCCAGCGTCATGGGTGAAGGCCTCTTCGCGCAACTGGATCTCCACGGGAAATCCCAATCCGTTCTGGGGCCGGGGCTACGGATATCAGTTTTGGATGAATGATTTCGGGGGGTATCGCGCCGACGGAGCCTTCGCGCAGTATATCTTCATCCTGCCGGCGTATAACGCGGTGGCGGTGTTCAATTCAGCGCTCAGCGACTCCGAGTTGCCGGCGCGATTGATGCGGACGCACGTGCTGCCGGCGATGAGGTCGGCAAAGCCATTGCCCCCGCACCCGCGTGGAGTGGCGCTGCTGAAAGCCTACACGAAAGCGGCGGGCGCCGCGCCGACGACGGGCAACACCGCGCCTCTCTTCACCGCGATTCCCACGGATTGGGCCTTCGTCGCGGGCGAAACCCTGACGCTCACGACGAATGCAGAGGCGAAGCCGAGCCCGAAGTTTCAGTGGTATCGGAACAATATCGCGATCAAAGGGGAGACTTCGCGGTCGCTCTCGATCCGCAATGGGACCGCGAAACACGAAGGCGACTACGTGCTGCGAGCGAAGAATTCGGCCGGAACGACCCTGACCTACCCGATCCGACTCGCGATGATCTCGGCTCCGCGGATCGTTCGGGCTCCGACCGCGGTCGCCGCGGCCACGGGCGGCGAGGCCGTGTTTCGCGTGGAGGCTGCGGGAGGCAGTTTGAACTATCAGTGGCACCGCAATGGCGTAGCGCTGCGCGGGAAGACCGATGCGACCCTCCATCTGAAGAAACTGAAGGCTGCACACGCCGGAAACTACACCGTGACCGTGAGCAACACGCGCGGCCAGGTCACGACTGCGAAGGCAAAGCTGACCGTGAAGTCGGCGGACAAGAGCGCGCGGCTGGTGGCGTTCTCCGCGAGGAGTTACGCTGCGACGAGTGCGAAAGCGCTGCGGTTTAACCTAGACGTGCGCGGCGATAAGAAAGGCGCGGCGCTCCCGGTTCTGCTGCGCGCGTCGAAGGTGAAGGGACGCGAAACCATCGGCGATCCGATGCTCCGCTTATATGCCGGCGGCAAGCTGCGCTCGTCGAACAACGACTGGCAGGGAGACTCTGTATTGGCCGACACCGCGAAGAAGGTGGGCGGGACGAGCTTGTCGGCAGCGGGGCTGGACGCCGCGATGCGCGAAGGGCTGGCGCCCGGCCCCTACACGGTCCTGGTGTCGCCTGCTTACGGCGCCGGTGCCGGCACGAGCTTCGCGGAGGTCTTCGACGCCACTCTTAAACCATCGGCGTCGACGCCGAAGCTCGGGCAGGTGGCGGCACGTGCTTACATCGGCTCGGGCGATGCAGCTATGGTCGGACACGTGCGGATCGCAGGAAAAGGGAAAGTGCGGCTACTGATCCGAGGCGTGGGACCATCTGTCGGCGCGAGTCCGAAGTTAAAGGATCCCACGCTGCGGGTCTATACCGGGAAAAAATTGGTCGCCAAGAACGACAACTGGGCGGGCAAGGCTTCCCTCAAGCGTGCGTTCAAGGACGCGGGCGCCTCGACGCTCTCGTCAAAGTCGAAAGACGCCGCGCTGGTGGTGGAACTCGGGGCGGGAGACCACCTCGTGCAACTCGCCGGCAAGGGCAGCGCGAAGGGACTGGCGCGACTGGAAGTTTACCTGCTGCCGTGAGGCGGTGAGGATCGGCCGGGCCGAAGAGCGGGTGTTGCTGGAAGGTGGTCGGTGAGCCGGGCCCGCTACACGGGCGAAGGACTTACGCTGCATCAGCGGCGGTGTGCCGCTCCCGTCGGTCTTATCGGGGCCAGTAGGGTTCGGAGTTTCGCCCGGGCATGTCGGGCCGGTGCTCGACCGCGCGACATCGGGCGGATGTCGTAGTCATTTTCTCAATACACCGCCATGTCCTCGTCCGCTTCTCCTGCTCCCAAGCTTTGCAACCCGGCCGTTGTTGGCCTCGCCGGGTTCGGCCTCACCACGCTGATCTTGCAGCTCCATAACCTGGAGCTGGTCGGAATCGGGCCCGTGATCTGGCTCGGACTCGTTTTCGGCGGAGCGGCGCAGCTCATCGCCGGCCTTCAGGAAATGAAGACGGGAAACAATTTCGGCTACTGCGCCTTCACATCCTACGGGGCCTTCTGGATCGCGCTGTGTGCGATGCTGCTTGGCGGGCATTTCGGGATCTTCAAGGCGAGCACGACCGATGTGGGCTGGTTTCTCGTGGCGTGGACGTTGTTCACGGTGATTCTGTGGATCGGTTCGTGGCGTATTCACGGAGCGATGGCGGTGACGTTTACCCTGTTGCTTGCCGGTTTCGTGTTGCTCGATTTGGGGCACTTCGGATTTCCCGTGTGCAACACGATCGCTGCCTACGTGCTAATCGGCTGTGCGCTCAGCGCGTGGTATATGATGGCCCGGATTCTTCTCAACGAACTCTACGGCCGCGACATCCTGCCCGCAGGCAAACCTTGGGTGAGTGCAGCCGCAAAGGCGGCGACCGTGACGAAACCGGCGGCGTTGATCCTTCCCACGCGTGAACCGGTGGTCGGTCGCAGCTGAGGCGGCTGACTTTCTTGTAGGGCAGTGTGATGGCCGTCGGCGAACGCTGGCTCGCCGCGGCGCGGCGCGACGTGTGGCCTGTCTGCATGAGCACGCAACGCGAGAAGGCGGACGCATTTTGGAACCTGCACACGCGACCCGGCGTGTTTGTGATCGCGAATCCCTGGGACGCCGGTTCGGCGCGGCTGCTCGAACACCTGGGATTTGAAGCACTCGCCACGTCGAGTGCCGCGGCGGCGGGAACATTGGGGCGTGTCGATTACGAACTGTCCCGCGATGAAGCGCTGTCGATGGCGCGACAGATAACTGAGGCGGTCAACGTGCCGGTGTCGGCTGACTTGGAATTTGGTTTCGGCGACTCGCCTGAGGCGGTGGCGGAAACGGTGAAGCTCGCGGCGGAGAGCGGGCTCGCCGGCTGCTCGATCGAAGATGCGCGCGGAGACGCTGCGCCGTATGACTTGGGACTCGCGCGGGAACGCATCGCGGCCGCGGTGGCGGTTGCCCGGTCCTTGCCCCACCGCTTTGTCCTGACTGCGCGGGCGGAGAATTTTGCGCGGGGCGTGAAAGATCTCGCGGACACCATCGCGCGCTTGCAGGCGTTCGAGGCGGCGGGCGCGGATGTGTTGTTCCCTGTGGGTTTGCCCGATCTGGAGTCGTATCGCTCCGTGTGTGCCGCGGTGGGTAAGCCGGTCAACGGGATCGGCGGCCTGAAAGGACGGCCTTTCACGGTGGCGCAATTCGAGGCGGTGGGTGTGAAGCGAATCAGCGTGGCGACCGCCTTTTGGCGCACGGCGATGACCGCAGTGCGCGACGCCGCGGCAGAGATCCGGGCGGCGGGCACGTTTTCCTTCGGCGAACGCTCCATGACGACGATGGAAGCGATGGGGCGATAAAATCGACGCGGCCCAGCCGCGCCGGACTCACCTCCAGCAACGCGCGGGTTTTCGGTTCATGGTGCGATAACGAAAAAGCGCGGCCTGGTCAGGGCCGCGCTTCTTGCGTGCGTGCGGTTGCTTGATGCGAAGGCTAGTCGTTGGAAGCAACGACCAGGCGGTTTTCGATTTCCCAACCCGTGGCGATTTGCTCGAGCCGGTCTTCGACTTTTTCCTTCATTTCTTCGGAACGCACTGTCCCGGTCACGACGAGTTTGTCCTCGCGTGGCTCGATCGTGGCCCGGCGAGCGCGTTCAGATAGAGTGCTATCGCTGCGTAGTGCACCTCGGATGACTTCAATCGAAGCGCGATCACCATCGATGTCGTTGGTGGGAGTCACACGGTTTTCGGAGACGCGGTGATCGGTGATGCCGACCGGATACGAGGGGCCGGTGGCGAAGCCGTATCCACCCCAGACATACGGGTAGCTGGCGCTATCCTCCCGCGTGTCGCGCCGGTCAAGAGCGGGCGCGGCGCGACGGAAGTCGTCGTTCGTGAGTTTGGTGTGGAAAACGGTCTCGTCGCCCTCACGGGCGGCGGTCACCTGTTCGAAACTGACGACAAACTTCTGATCGCTGCCGGCAAAGTCATCTTCCGTTTCGATCAAGAGAGAGGCGTGGCGGCGTTCGACATCGACGAGCACCTCTTCGACTTCAGCGACCTCCTGGCCGTTGCTCATGATGTCGCGGTCGGCCACTTCGGAAGCGCGGACGAGAAGCTGCCCGGCACTGGGCTTCTCCCGCTCGCGCTCGAAAAGGCGGCGGAATTCGCGGCTGTCGCTCTCGCGTCCAAAGAGCACGTGCAGCTGTTGGATTCGCTCCGGGGTGGCCAGGGCGTCGAGATTGTCCTTCTCAATTCCAGGCGCGGAGTTCCAACGTTCCCGGTCGATGTTTAGCGTGAGCGCGCCCTGGGCATCGTAGTCGGTTGACAGCGCGCTAAAGGGAACCGCGCGCACGGTGTCACCCATGCCCATCACGCCACCACTGGTGACGAGCGCGTAAACGAGGCGACCTTTCTGAGAGCTAATCACGAGATCAGAGATCTTGCCGAGCTTCTCGCCGGACTGGTTTTTGACGTCGTTGCCGATGATGTCGGCTGCGCGCTGCGCACCGCGTTTTTGCTCCGCGGAGACGACGCCTTTGACCTTCTTCTTGTTCGGTTTGTCGTCAGCAGAGGCCACGGCTGGGGCCACGACGATCGCGGCGCCGACCAACCCGAGAGCCATCGTTTTTCGTAAGAGTGTCGTTTTCATGAGTTCCTCCTTTTTTGAGAGTTCTCTAAACAGGCGGCGCAAAAGGGCAGCCGCGGGGAGCGGAAACGTAGCACGGCGAAAAATAGGCGCCATGGGGTGACCGCGGTCAGGCGGCGTGGGACACATCCCCCACGTGGAAAACCCGACATGCCCCAGGTTGCGCCTGAGCGCGAAGCGGGTTGCGAGGTGGTGCGGACCAGGTCGCGACAGAGTGCGGCGTGAGGCGCGCGCGCGTGCGGATCGACTCGGGACACAAAAAAGCCGGAGGCGCGAACGCCTCCGGCCCAGTTGGGGGTAGGTGCTGGAATCCTTGGCTTAGCTCTGCGCGGGACCGTCGGCGGCGGGAGCAGCGGCGGGTTGTTCGCCCGCTTGCTTCTGCGCCTCGAGTTCCTTCATCGCGGCTTTGCGGGAGAGACGGACCTTGCCGGACTTCTCGTCGATGCCGATGCACTTTACGGTGATCGAGTCACCCATCTTCACGACGTCTTCGGTGCGGCGCACGCGGAAATCGGCGAGTTCGCTGATGTGACAGAGGCCTTCCTTGCCGGGCAGGCACTCGACGAAGCAGCCGAAATCCTTCACGCCGGTCACCCGACCCGTGTAGATCTTGCCCACTTCGATCGGCACGCCGCCGCCGCCACCCTTGCCGCCAGAGCCGCCACAGAGACCGTCGATCTCGGCGATGGCGCGGTTCATGGCGTCAGCGTTGTTGGAGTAGATGAAGACCTTGCCGGAATCGTCGTCGGCGATGTCGATCTGCGCGCCCGTCGTCTCGACGATGCGGCGGATGGTCTTGCCACCGGGCCCGATGAGCAGGCCGATCTTTTCGGGATCGATCTGGATCGTCTGGATGCGAGGGGCGTATTTCGAGAGATCGGCGCGGGGCGCGGGGAGCGAGCCGAGCATCGTCTTCAAAATCTCGATACGGGCATCGCGCGCTTGGAAGATCGCGGTCTTGGCGATCTCGAAGGGGAGGCCGTTGATCTTGAGGTCGAGTTGGAAGCCCGTGATGCCCTTGGTCGTGCCCGCGAGCTTGAAGTCCATGTCGCCGAAGTGGTCTTCCTCACCGAGGATGTCGGTGATCGTGACCCACTTCTCGATGCCGCCTTCGGCGTTGTTCTGGGTCATGAGTCCGCAGGAGATGCCGGCGACCGGAGCGATGATCGGCACGCCCGCGTCCATGAGGGACAAGCAGCCGCCACAGATCGAGGCCATCGAGGTCGAGCCATTGGACGCCATGATCTCGGAGACGACGCGGATCGAGTAGGGGAACGCGTCCTCGGGCGGGAGCACCGGCACGAGCGAACGCTCGGCGAGCGCGCCGTGACCGATTTCGCGGCGGCCCGGGCCGGTGAAGCGGCCGGTTTCGCCGACGGAGAACGGCGGGAAGTTGTAATGAAGGATGAACGACTTCGACGTCGCGCCACCCGTGAGACCGTCCATCTCCTGGGCTTCCTTGGTCGGCCCGAGGGTGGTGATGGCGATGTTCTGCGTGTCGCCGCGTTGGAACATCGCGGAACCGTGCACGCGGGGGAGCACGCCGACTTGGGCGCTCAGCGGACGAAGATCCTTCTGGCCACGACCGTCAGCGCGGACGCCGCGCTCGAGCACGGTTTTGCGGTAGGCTTTGTATTGGAGATCTTCGAAGACGACGTTGAGGTCGACATCGGTGAACTTGCCTTCGCCGAGTTCGGCCAGGAGAGCGGCTTTGGCTTCTTCCTTGAGGAGCTTCACGGCGGCGCCGCGAGCAGCCTTTTCCTTGCCGAAGATGGCTTCGGAAACGCGTTCGGCGGGAACGACGCGCTCGATGATGGCGCGGGCTTCCGGTGTGGCGCCGACGAGGGCAAACGTGGCCTTCGGCTTACCGGCGAGGCGGACGAGTTCCTTGATCGCGGCGATGATCGGCTGGATGGCTTGGTGACCGAACTCGAGAGCCTTGATGAACTCTTCTTCGGGGAGCTGATCGGCGGAGCCTTCGATCATCAGCATGTCGGCCTCGGTGCCGACGTAAATGAGGTCGAGCGACGAGGAATACATCTGCTCGATGGTCGGGTTGGCCACGAATTGGCCGTCGATCAGACCTACGCGGACGGCACCGATCGGGCCGGCCCACGGAATGTCGGAGATGGCGAGGGCGGCGCTGGCGCCGTTGACCATCGGGATGTCGGAGTCGTTGAGCTGATCGGCCGACATGAGTTGGCCGATGATTTGCACTTCATTGAGGAAACCCTCGGGGAAGAGCGGACGGCAGGGACGATCGCAAAGACGGGACGTGAGGATTTCCTTTTCGGAAGGACGACCCTCGCGCTTGAAATAACCACCGGGGAAGCGGCCGGCCGCGGCGTATTTGTCGCGGTAGTCGACGGTGAGGGGGAAGAAGTCCTGACCGGGGCGCATGGTCTGCGCGACGCAGGCGGTGACGAACACGTTGGTCTCGCCGACGTTGACGTTGACGGCGCCATTGGCGAGCTGGGCGAAGGTGCCGGTCGAGAACTTGATGCCAAGGCCGGGGACTTCGACGATATGTTTCTGATTCATTAGCGGATACGGATTACGGATACGGATGCGTGTCGGCGGATAGACGACGGCGGCCAGGGACACGAAGCCTGGAACGCGATCGGGGCCTCCGGGGTGGGAGGCAGCGGCGACGCGAAGTCGCTGCGGGGTTAAGGGCTTTCGGATGAACAACCCACTGTTATCTCCTCGCTCGTCGCGAGAGATTTCCGAGTGGCGCCCCGCTCAGGGGAAGGGCGGCAGTCGGAAATGTCCCGGTCGGAAATCGAGTGTCTGAAAAGACAGCGGGCGACCCGCGGATCGGGTCGCCCGTGTGATAAAGGTGGTTACTTGCGCAGATTCAGCTTCTGCAGGATCTCGGTATACTTGGGCAGGTCGTGCTTCTTGAGGTAGTCGAGGAGCTTACGACGGCGGCTGGCCATCTGCAGCAATCCACGGCGGGAGTGAAAATCCTTCCGGTGGACGCGGAGGTGCTCGGTCAGGTGATTGATGCGAGCGGTAAGAAGCGCGATTTGGACTTCGGACGAGCCGGTGTCTTTATCGTGAGTCTTATACTGGGCGATGATTTCGGGCTTAACGACGGTAGTGGACATGGTTTGGTGGTTTAATTCACGACTGTAGGGGATCTTTGCAGACCCCGTGCCACCCGCCCTCGTGCGGCCGAAACCGCGGTTGAGCCGGAAGCACCGTTCCAATCCGGCGGGATGCCGGACCAGTCATGGTGGGAAGCCGCAACCGACGGCTTTCCACTAACGCAAGGCGCCAGATTCCCGGAGCGCAGGGGGGCGCGCAAGCGCAAATTTCGGGAGAGAAGCAGGGTGGGGCGGCGCGTGTTTTCTTTGCCGCGAATGGACGCTCAGGAACGCGAATGGGGCGATCCGATGCCTGACCGGACAGTGAACGAGAAAGGCGCCGGAGATTGCACTTTGCACCGTCGCCGGACTGGGGGATCCGCACTTGGTCGCGTGCGTCTGCAGACTCCGGCGAGGGAAGCTAACCCGCGCGCAACGTCAGACCCTTCACGTGGGCGCAGCCGGGGAGGGCGCGGATCTTCTCGGCGATCTGCTCCCGGTGATGGAAGAGTTCGTTCCGCACCACGGCGTGAGCGGCGAGCACGGTCAGGCGATTGCGTTCGATTCGGGCGGGGTGCGAGTAGTTGGCGTTGGCGGGACCGACGAGCGAGACCCAGTGATCGCGAATCGTCTGTTCCGGTGAGGCGCGACCGATCTGGTGCTGTTGCAACAACTGCTCGACCACGGTCCCGAGCGGTTGGGTGACGCGCTTTACCTGCTTGCGCGGTTCCTCAAATGACACGCCGCGTAAATCGCCGACGAGCTCCTCGGCGAGTTTGCTGAACGCGTGCGGCTGATCGGGCATGGCGTAATCCTTCGCCCGGCGCAGATGGGCGCGCAATGTGGAAATACCCGGGGGAGGCGCCGCGCTGGCGGCGGGACGGATGCCCGGCTCAAGCCGTCACAAGCTGCCGGTCGTAGAGCTCCTTGTAGAGAGGACTCGCGCCATAGAGCTCAAAGTGGCTGCCCGTTGCCACGATCTCGCCGCGGTCGAAGACCACGATCATGGAAGCGTCGCGGATCGTGCTGAAGCGGTGCGCGATGATCAGCACGGTCTTGCCGACTACCAGCTTCCGCAGTGCTTCCTGAATCATCTGTTCGCTCTGCGAATCCAGAGCGGAAGTGGCTTCGTCGAGGATGAGGAGCGGCGCGTTGCGCAGGAATGCCCGTGCAATCGCGATGCGCTGCTTTTGTCCACCGGAGAGCAGGGCGCCGCGCTCGCCCACGACCGTGTCGTAACCATTCGGCAAGGCGCGGATGAACTCGTCCGCGTGGGCATCGACCGCCGCAGCGATCACGTCGTCACGCGTGGCGTTTTCGCGGCCGAGCAAAAGATTGTTGTAGATCGTGTCGTTGAAGAGCACCGGCTCTTGCGAAACGACGGCGATGTTTCGCCGCAGGTCGGCGAGTCGCAGCGAGCGAACATCCTGACCGTCGATGCTGACCGCCCCGGAATTCACTTCGTAGAAACGCGGGACAAGGTTGGCGAAGGTGCTCTTGCCGGCGCCGCTCGGCCCGACCAAAGCGCACGTGGTGCCTGCCGGAATCGCGATCGAGACGTTCTTCAGCGCCGGTTCGCCATCGCTGTAGGCGAAGGTGACGTTTTCAAACCTCACCTCGCCGCGTAACCGGTCGACGGTTACAGGCGATGCCGGGTCGGTGATCACGAGCGGCTCCTTCAAGACGAGCTCGAGCCGGTCCAGCGAGGCTTCGCCGCGTTTCATTTCGCTGTTCAGCGAGGCGAGTTTCTTGATCGGCTCGTAGCAGAGGTAGAGCGCGGTGATGATCGCGATAAACGTCTCCCACTGCACGCCAAGGCGGTGGGCGAACACGAGGGTGGCCGCGATGCCGGCGGCGGAAATCACTTCGATCGCGGGCGTGAGCGCTTGCGCGTATTTCACGATGCGCATCTGCGCTTCGACCAGACCCCGAGCGGCGGTCGCGAAGCGCGAGGTCTCGCGTTGTTCAAGACTGAAGGCGCGGACTTCCCGCGCGGCGGCGAGGTTCTCGGAAAAATGCGACGTGACGCCGCCGAGCCGGTCCTGCATCTGCTCGGCGCGGCGCACGATCTTGCGGCCGACGTAGCGCACGGGAAACACCGTGAGCGGCACGATCAAAAGGCATACGAGGACGAGCACGACACCATCGGTCGTGAACGCCTGCCAGATGAGAAACCCCAGCGCGCCAAGCAGCGCCATCGGTTGCTTCACGCCATCGTTGGCGACTTGCGTCAGCGTAAACTGCAGTTGCGCGGTATCCGCGAGCCCGCGCGAGAGGAGATCGCCCGCGGCGCGTCGTTGCAAAAACGACAGGGGCAGCACCTGAAGCTTGGAAAAGTAGTCGAGCCGCAACGCTTCGAGGATCTGCACGCCCGTGAGTTGGACGTAGTAACTGTTCAGATACCCTGACAGGGCGCGGAGCAGAAAGAGGATCGGCACACACGCGGCGATGAGCAGCACCGTGGTCGTGTCCAGCGGCGGCCCGTCACGGCTGAAGATGGGCGGGAAGACGTATTTGATCAGCGTCGGCAGGCCCAGGCCGCTTGTGGCACCATAGACCAAGCCATACACGATCGCCGCGATGAGCGGTCCGCGAACAGCTTTCAGGTATTTGAGGTAGGGCCGGAAACGCCGCATGGGTCGTTCAGATCAAAAGCGGGCGTCGCTTCGCGCGGCGAGCCTCAATCTTTGGCCGAGCGCACGTCCAGCGCGTCGCGGAGTCCGTCGCCGAGGAAGTTCAAGGAAAACAACGTGAGCGAAAACAACCCGCCCGGGAAAATCAGCAGCCACGGGAACTCCTCCATTTTCTCCGCACCGTCCTTGATCAGCACGCCCCACGAACTCATCGGCGGCTGCACGCCAAGCCCGAGGAAACTCAGGAAGGCCTCAAGCAACATCACCGCCGGAATCGTGAGCGTCGTGTAAACGATCACGGGCCCGAGCGCGTTGGGAATCATGTGGCGGAAGATGATCCGGCGCTTGCCGAGACCGAGCGAGCGCGCGGCCTCGATGTATTCCATCTTCTTGATGGAAAGAATTTGCCCGCGCACGATGCGCGCCATCGTCAGCCACTCGACCGCGCCGATCGCGAGAAACAGCAGGTAGATGTTCCGTCCGAAAAAGACCATCAGCAGGATTACGAACACGGTGAACGGCAGCGCGTAGAGGATATCGACAAGTCGCATCATGACCGCATCGGTCTTGCCGCCGAAGAAACCCGCGACCGCGCCATACGTGACGCCGATCACGAGCGCGACAAAGGTCGCGACGAGCCCGACCATCAGCGAAATCCGCCCGCCGTAGAGCAGGCGCGCAAACAGGTCGCGCCCCAGCGTGTCGGTGCCGAGCCAATGATCCAGGCTCGGCGACGTCGCGCCGAGCTCGAGATTCTGGTCGGAGTAGGATTGCGAGAACAACGGCCCAAACGCGCACAAGAGCGCGAGCAACACGAGGATGATGCCGCCAGCGATCGCCAGTCGATTTTTCCGCAGCCGATGCCAGGCGTCGCTCCACAGGGAGGTGCCTTGTTCGAGTTGGTCAGCCGTGATCTCCGCCGACGGGAGGGATTCGGGTGAGAGCGACGTCCTCATTCGAACTTCAGCTTCGGGTTGAGCCACACTTGCACCACGTCCACGACGAGGTTCAGCACCACGATGAGGCTGGCGTAGAGGATCACCGTGCCGAGCACGAGGGTGTAGTCCCGGTTGAACGCGCTGTTCACGAACTCGCGGCCGAGCCCGGGAATCTGGAAAATCGTCTCGATCACGAACGAGCCCGTGAGGATGCCTGCGATCGCCGGGCCGAGAAAAGACACGACCGGCAGCAGGCCGCCGCGCAGCGCGTGCTTGAAGACGATCCGCGCCTCGCTCGCACCTTTCGCCCGCGCGGTGCGGATGAAATCCTGATGCAACACGTCCAGCATGCCGCCGCGCGTGAGGCGGGCGACGTAGGCTGCGTAATAAAAGCCCAAGACCAGCGACGGCAGCACGCGGTCAATCGGCTCATACCAGCCCGAGGCGTTGAACCAGCGTAGGTGGATTCCGAATACAAGCACGAGCAGCGGCCCGAGCACGAATGTCGGGACACAGATCCCGACCATCGCCGTGGACGACGCGAGGTAATCGAGTAACGAGTTGCGCTTCACCGCCGCGAGCACTCCCAGCGGCAGACCGATCCCGAGCGCGACCAGCAGCGACCACCCGCCCAGCTCGAGCGAGGTGGGGAGCTTGTCTCCAATGATCTCGTTGACCGTGCGGTTGGAGTATTTGAACGACGGACCGAAGTCGCCGCGCAGCAGGCTCCCGAGGTAGTCGGCGTATTGCCGGAAGAGCGGCTTATCCAAACCGTAGTGCACCTCGAGGTTCCGCCGCACTTCTGGCGTGACGGCTTTCTCCGAGGTAAACGGACCGCCAGGAACAAAGCGTAACATGAAGAACGTCGCCGTGATGATGACCAACAGCACCGGGATGGTCTCGAGCAGGCGGCGGATGAGGAAGCGGATCATGGACGCGAGAGGCTCACAGCGCACAGCACCACGCGCCCGCTGGCAAGGCTCGGGTGCCCTCGTCCTGGCGTTCCATCTATCTCCGCTTGCCGCACCGAATCGCGACGCGCTGACTCCGCTCGAGGCTCGAACTAGACACCGCGTTGAAACAGCTCGGTGATCACTTCCTCGAGCGGGACATCCTCGATCGTGATGTCGGCCACGGGACCCGTGCTCAGGATTTCCTGGGAAACTGCCACGACATTGCCGGCCGGCACGCGGAGCGTGAACTTGCCGTCGTCGGTGCGAGTGGTTTCGCCGAAGTTGGACTGCCACTTCTCGGGAAAGGCGGGTTTCCCGGCATCGTCGGTGGCGGTCGGTTCGAACGTGATGATCTTCTTCTTCGCGCCACCGGCATGTTCGAGGCGGCTGAGGGCACCGTCGTAGATCTTGGTGCCCTTATGAATGACGATCACGCGTTCGCACAGCTCCTGAATGTCGGCCATGTAGTGGCTGGTGAGCAAAATGGTGACGCGGTGGCGGCGATTGTAGTCGCGGAGAAACTGGCGGACGGCTTTCTGCGAGACCACATCGAGGCCGATCGTGGGCTCGTCGAGGAACAGCACACGGGGGCGATGGAGCAGGGCGGCGATCAGCTCCATCTTCATGCGCTCGCCGAGTGAGAGTTCGCGGACCATGACGTTGAGCTTCCGCCGCACGTCGAGCAGGTCGACGAGCTCGTCGAGCGTGGCTTGAAACTGATCGGCGGGCAGGGCGTAGATCGCGCGCAGCAGGTTGAACGATTCGATCGCGGGAAGATCCCACCAGAGCTGATTTTTCTGGCCGAGCACGAGGGCGAAGATCCGGCGATATGCGTTCTCCCGCTTGGAAGGATTGAAGCCTGCCACCCGCGCGGTGCCGCTCGTCGGGTAGATGAGCCCGGAGAGCATCTTGAGGGTGGTGGTCTTGCCCGCACCGTTGGGACCGAGGAACCCGACGAATTCTCCTTCGGCGATATCAAAGGAGATGTCCTTTGCCGCCGCGGTCTCCTCAAACTCCCGGTGGAAGAGGCCGGTGATGCCGCCCCAGAAGCCGGGACGCTTTTTGTAGGTGCGAAAAACGCGGGTGAGCTGGCGGACTTCGATCATCGGAGAGGCGTGAGGAGGCGAGGCGAAGGCCGAGAAGAAACAGGAGAACACCGGGGCCGCAAGGAGACGCTTCGCGCCGTGATTGTGGCAAAAGAAGAAGCGCCCAGACGCGCCGTGCGCGTCCGGCGTGAACTGAGAGTGCGTCCGAAGGAGTCACGTGCCGGCACGGCACGCTCCACCGGTGGGTAGGTCGGGCGATCAGTCGCGACGACCGTTGCGCTTCGGACCGCCTTGGAACATCGGCCAACCCTTGCTGGCGGGACCTGCGCTGAGGGTGAAGGCGTGGAGCTTTGCGTCGGCGCTACCGAAGTAGAGGCGTTTCCCCGCAATCACCGGAGAGGAGCGGATCTGTAGCGCGGTCGGGAAGGTTCGGGACTTGGTGCCGTCGGGGCGGATCGCATAAACCCGGCCGTCGTAGCTGCCGATATAGATGTAGCCGTTGCCCGCGATCGCGGGCGAGGAGGCGCGAACTTCGTCGCCGAGCTTGTAGCGCCACTTCTGTTTCCCGTTACTGCCCTTGAGAGCGTAGAGG
>JAEYQF010000241.1 GCA_023410155.1 Verrucomicrobiota bacterium
GGCCAACGGTTACTCGTTTGCTGCACGCGGCAGCGGCACCGAGCCGAAAATGAAGTTCTACGTTTTCGCGAGCGAGAAGGCGGCCAACGCGAACGAACTCGCGACCGTCAAGGCGCGCGTGAAGGAGACGTTGACGGCGATCAGCGCATTGATCGAAGCCGACGCGAAGCAGCGCGCCGAGGGCTGAGGGAGAATTCGTTGAGCGTTGAGGGCTGAGCGTTGAGGTCACTCAGCTCTCGCTCCCGCTCGGAGTCCGAATTGGGCTTCGCTGCGCTCAGAAGGAGCAGCGAGTCGGTCCGCACCTTGGCTCGACGTGGTGCGCACCGTGGCTCGATCGTGTCCTGACTGGGGCTCGATGCGGTTCGGACAGGGGTGACCTGGAGCGGGATTCTCTCCCTGTGTCTCAGGAAAATCCCCTAGCGATTCGGCCTGAATTTTGCCTCGTCGCGCTCAGCGGAGCGGCTCACGGTTTGACCGCTGTGGTTCCACACCCACGGCCTTTTCCCGTCCATGCGCCTACGCTTTTCTGTCGTCGTCTTTCTGTGCCTTGCCTTGGGCGCAGCCTTTCTCTGGCGCCCCGCCGCGACCACCGCGCCGAGCCGCACGATGACTTCGTCGAAAGTGGAGCGGCACAGTGATCGGACCGTGGCGCGTCAGGATTCTGCAGCCGGCCAGCGTGAGGCTCTGCGCGGCGAAACGGTTCAAGCGCCGCTCGAGCGGGAGCGGCCGACGATCCCTGCGGAAATTGGTCACGGCCCTTTTCGCGCGAGCCTCGAGGTATTGGCTGACCAGCCGTTGCGCCGGGCGCTGGCGAAGTGGCGCGCGTTACAAATTCCCCGCGAAGATCAGGCGAGTGTGCGGGCAGACGTGCGGGGGATGCTTTACTATGTTTGCGCCGTCCCCGAGGGACTTCGGACCGCGGCGGCGCTGGCGAAGGCGCAGGACGGCGGCAGGGACCGCCTGCTCACGGGTGCGGCGGCCGTGCCAATCTCCAAGCCGCCGGTGAAGCACTCCCTCAAGGGTTCCAAGAACGTGCTCTACCTGGATTTCAACGGGCACGTGATCAAGGGGACGTATTGGAACACGAAAGAGGTGCCCACCTTCAAGGCCAAGCCTTACGATACGGACGGTAATCCGGCCAAGTTCAGCGATGCGGAGCAGGCGGAGATCATCGAAATCTGGTCGCGTGTCGCGGAGGATTTCGCGCCGTTCGACGTCGATGTGACGACCGAGGAGCCCGCAAAGTTCGGGCCGACCGTCGCGCATGCGTTGATCACCGATGCCTTCGATGAGAGCGGGCTGGAGTTCCCGAGCAGCGGCGGTGGCGGCATCGCCTACATCGGAGTTTTTGGCGATCCGGACTTCGCGACGAAATCTTCTCCGGCGCTGGTCTATCACACGAACCTGCACAGCGTGGCGGCCGTGGCGGAGTCGGCGAGCCACGAGCTTGGTCACAACCTGGGACTGTCGCACGACGGCCAGTCCGGAGTGGAGTATTACGAGGGCCATGGGACAGGCGAGACCTCCTGGGGGCCGATCATGGGCGGTGCATTCGGCCGGAATCTTACGCAGTGGTCGAAGGGCGAATATTTCGACGCTAATAACGACGAAAACGACGTCAGCATCATCACGAAGGAGCTCGGGCTGAAGAAGACCGGTGCGGGCGCGAGCCGGGAGAACGCCAAGGCGCTGTCGACCTCGGGCAACAAGATTTCCCACAAGGGCGTTCTCACCTCAGCCTCCGGCGACTGGTATAGCTTCTCGACCGGAGCGGGGAAGGTCACGCTGGCGGTGTCGACGTTTCGGGCGGCTTCGGGCAGCCATGGCGGCAACGCGGACCTGCGGATCGACCTGGTGGATGCCTCCGGCAAGGTGGTGGCGAGCAACAATCCGGGAGGCAAAACGGCCGCCTCGTTGACCTATCAAGCAGCGAAAGGGCTTTATTACCTGCGCGTGCGCGGTGCCGCGGAAGGCAAGAAGGAGGCTCCGACCTCGAATCCACCTTCTGGATACACGAGCTACGGGAGCCTGGGGCAGTATGGTATCTCGGGAACGTTCATCGCGGGTCCGCCGGCGATCACGAGCGCGAAGTCGGCGAGCGTGGCCGGTGGCGCGAGCTTCACCTACAAGATCGTGGCGACGAACAGCGCGACTTCGTATTCGGCAAGTGGTCTGCCGTCGGGTCTGAAGATCGACAAGAAGACGGGCGTGATCTCCGGTCGACCGACCAAGAAAGGGACGTTCTCCGTCAAGCTGTCGGCCAAGAACGGGCAGGGCACGGGCACGGTCACGCTGAAGCTCACGGTCAAGGCGGCGGCTCCCGCCATCACGTCGCAAAGCAGCGGGCTGAAGATCGTGAAACCAGGAAGTTCGACCTCCCTGAAAGTCTCCGCGATCAGCGTCAGCGGCAAAGCGACGTATCAGTGGTATCTCAACGGCAAGAAGGTCAGCGGTGGAACGAAGACCACGCTGAAAGCGAAGACGACCGGCTACTACATCGTTAAGATCAAGAACTCCACCGGCACGACCACCAGCAAGGCGATCTTCGTCCGCGCGGCCCCAAAGACGACCAAGGTTTACGCGTGGGGTAAAAATGATGCCGGTCAGACCAAGGTGCCGTCGAAGCTGACGACGGCAGTGGCGGTGGGGCAGGGTTACCAACACTCGCTCGCCCTAAAGAGCGATGGCACCGTCGTGGGCTGGGGAGGCAACAGTTCAGGTCAGGCCAAGCCGCCGAGCGGATTGAAGAAGGTCGTGGATATCGCGGCCGGGAACTACCACAGCGTCGCGCTCAAGTCGGACGGCACCGTCGTTGCATGGGGCAATGGCTACTACGAGCAAACCGCGGTGCCGAAGTCGTTGAAGAACGTGGTCGCGATCGCGGCCGGCGGCGATCACGTGCTCGCGCTGAAGAGCAACGGGACCGTCGTCGCGTGGGGACGCAATGAATACGGTCAGACCAAGATTCCGAAAGGGTTGAAAAACGTCATCGCGATCGCGGCCGGCGACCGGCACTCGCTCGCGCTCAAAAACGACGGCACCGTCGTCGCTTGGGGGCTCAACGATGCGGGCCAACGAAGCGTGCCCAAAGGATTGAAGAACGTGGTCGAGATCTCCGCCGGCGCAGCGTTCTCGATCGCGCGGAAGTCCGATGGCTCGATCGTGTCGTGGGGCGGTAACTGGGGCCAAGGTAACTTGCCAGCGGGTGTGACCTCCGTGAAGGCCATCGCCGCTGGCGGCTATCACACCCTCGCCATCACCAAGGCCGGCAAGGCGATCGCGATGGGACACAGCGCCGATGGTCGCATCAAGGTGCCTTCGAAACTGACCAAGCCGGTGGCCGTGTCGGCGGGGTGGTCGTCGTCGATCGCGATCCAGGACGCCACCAAGTAGAGTGCGTCGTGCGGACACGAAAACGCCGCGACCGGGGTGAGTCGCGGCGTCGAGAGAACCAGTGAACGTTGCCGCTCGCTTAGTTGCTCGAATTCGCCTGGCGGCGCATCCGGCGGACCGCGAGAAGGATCAAGCCGAGGCTGGCAAATGCAGCGTAGGTGGAAGGCTCCGGGATGGGAGTCATGCCGCCATTGTCGGGCGGATTGGTGAGCTCGCCGGCGCTGCCGAAGGTGAGATTGTCGATGGCAAATCCAGCGGGCTCGTCGCCAGTGATGTAGAACGAAATGCCGGCAATCACGTTGTCTCCGCTCGCGTCGGCGAGACCGAAGAACTCGATGCCGAGTTGGGCGTTCTTGACGATGCCGAGCGAGGCTCCGTTCGCGCCAAACGCCTCGATGGACGTGCCACCGATCGCGTCGAAGTAGCCGCCGTCGAGACCGACCGCTGCGACCGGCTTTGAGAAGAGGACGGAGATCGGACCGTTGAACGTGGGCGAGCCGCTCAGCACCGGAGAGGACGGGTTCGAGCCGTCATTGGTGATGAAGACATTGGCGTCGTTCAGGAGCGTGAGGGGGCCGCTTGGGTTGCCACTGAGCGTGGCGGGGAAACCGCCGATCAGACTCTGGCCGGCGAAGTTCGATCCGAAGCTAACTGTCACGGTGCCGAGCGTGGCAGTGACGACATCATAGGTGGGGTTGAACATGTTGCCGCCGTCGAACGTGATGACGGAAGCTTCTGGGGTGAAGTCGCCCGCGGAAATGCGGACAAGCTGTGCGTGAGCAGAAGTTGCCAGGCAGGCGCCTAGCACCAACGAGGGGAGGAGACTCCATTGGGTTTTCATGGATGTTGTGTGGCGTGCCGACCAAGCCGGGCGGATGAACGAACCCGCCTCGACATAGCCGCAACACGCATGGGCTCTTTATACCATCGTTGCCGCGGAGTTGCACCCCGGTCGCCCCGTCAGGGAGACCGGTATTGCCCCATGGGAATCTGGGAGCCAAAACCCAGATTCCATTCGAGAAAACGCCCCAGCCGGAGCGCAGACACGAAAAAGGCGCGCCACGAGGCGCGCCTTTGGGAGAGTAGCAGTCGCAACGATGCGACCTAGACCAGCAACAAGGCAGGCGCCTCGAGCAATTGCTTGAGGGCCCCGAGATACTGCGCGCCGACGGCGCCGTCCACGATGCGGTGGTCGCAGGAGAGGGTCAGGGTAAGGGTCTGGCCGGGGACGATCTGGCCGTTCTTCACGACCGGTTTCGCGACGGTGGTGCCGACGGCAAGGATGGCGGCGTTCGGCGGATTGATGATGGCGGAGAAGCGGGGGATGCCCATCATGCCGAGGTTGGAAACGCAGAAGGTGCCGCCCGTGAACTCGGCCGGGGCGAGCTTCTTCTCCTTCGCGCGCTTGCCGAGCGATTTGGCCTCGGTGCTGATCTGGAAAACGCTCTTCAGGTGCGCGTCGCGAATCACCGGCGTGATCAGACCTTCCTCCATCGCGACGGCAAACGAGACGTGCGCGGCCGCGTGGCGACGAACCGCGTTGCCCTCCCACGAGCAGTTGACCGTCGGAACCTTGCGCAGGGCTTCAGCCGAGG
>JAEYQF010000242.1 GCA_023410155.1 Verrucomicrobiota bacterium
CGGGATTACGCCTCAGAAGCTTCAGTAAGATTGCCGCGCTCGCCTGTCTGGGTGCGACACAGGTCGCGGCGAAAATTCCGGTAACGGATCGCCCGGTAAACAACGCGCCGGGTGTTTTCCGTTTTGCCATTCTGAGCGATCGCACGGGCGAAATGCGGCCAGGCATCTTCGAGGACGCCGTGACGAAGGTGAACCAGTTGCAGCCGGAATTCGTGATGTCGGTCGGCGATCTCATCAACGGTTACACGAAGAGCCCGAAGACCTTCGATGCGCAATGGCGCGAGTTCGAGGCCATCGTCGAGGGGTTGCAGATGCCGTTCTACTACGTCCCGGGAAACCACGATGTAACGAACGCAAAACTGCGCGCCGAGTGGAAGAAGCGCCGGGGCGATCTGTATTTCAGCTTCGTTTACCAGAATGTGCTTTTTCTCTGCCTCGACAGCGAGGACCTCTCCGCGGGCGACAAGGGCGGCGTCGGCCCCGAGCAGATCGCGTGGGCGGCCAAGACGCTCGCGGCGCACAAGGACGTGCGATGGACGCTCTTGTTTTTCCACCGTCCGTTGTGGATGAGCAAAAACATGCGCGGCTACGAAAAAATCGAAGCCGCCCTCGAGGGGCGTAACTACACCGTCTTCACCGCGCACTGGCATCGCTACCTGCAGCGGGAGCGCAAAGGCATGCGCCACTACGTGCTCGCGACGAGCGGCGGCGGCTCGAAAATGCGCGGTTCGTCGGTGGGCGAGTTCGACCACGTGACCTGGGTCACGATGAAGCCGGAGGGCCCGTCGGTCGTGCACCTGGAGCTGAGCGGCATCGTTCGCCACGATATCGTGTCCGCCGCGAACGAAGATTTCGTGGACGTGTTGCGCGAAGGCAAATGGCTCGACGTGCCGGCGTTCACGCAGGACGAACCGCTGCTCCGCGAGGCTGCGATCCCGATCACGCTCAACAACCCGCAGAAACAACCGTTGCGCGTCACGGCGAAGCTCCACGGCACCGACGGTGTGCGGTTTGAACCCGCCGCGATCGACCTCACCCTTCCTGCAGGTGGAAACACCACCGTGCCCGCACAGCTGATTGGGAACCGGGATCCCGTCTCGATTCACGCACTCAACGAAGCGGTGTTCTCCGTGACGCTCCAGGGCACCTACGCGCTCAAGGGTGGCGACGTCACCATCGCCGACACCCGCCGTGTGCGACTCGACTGGACGCGTCTGCTCGAGAGCAGCAATACCGCCCCGACGATCGACGGCGACGTGCGCGACTGGCCGAAGGAAGCGTTTACCACGATCAGGCAGCCGGTCGTCACGGAAGCAGCAGTGCGCTGGGAAGGACCGGACGATGGGCATTTCCGCTTCGCCGTGCGCGAAGCGCAGGGCCGGCTTTTCGTCGCCGTGCAAACAATCGATGACCGCATCGAAACGCGCGACGACGAGGACACCCCACAGGACACGATCCTCGTGCAGGCGACGATCGGCGGGAAACCCCATCCGATCGAAGCGGTCGCGGGTGTCAGCGAGCCCGACCGTGCTGTGCGCGAAACCCGCACCGGTCTCGTCGGTGAGTTCTCGTTTCCCCTGCCCGCCGACCGCGAACCAATCCGGCTCAATGTCGGCATGCGCGACCGCGACCGCGGATTGAAATCCTCTGTCCTTTGGTGGCGCGATCCGGAAGTCGCCGAACACGCGCGCTTCCGCCGTGACGAGCGCTGAGCTCCGTCGGCTCCTGCGCTTACGCTTTCTTCCCCATGCACCTCCCCCACCTCCTCCGCATTCCTGTTTGTGCACTGCTGCTCGGCGCTTCCACGCTGCTCGCGGGTGCGACGGACTTTCTTCTCAGCCGTCCGGGCGATTTCACGACCGGGCCCGACTCGCTCCCGCAGGCCGGCGTGCCCGCCGGGAAACTCGAGGGCCCACTCGAGTGGCGCAGCGCGATCTTCCCCGGCACCGTGCGCCGCTACTGGATCTGGTCGCCAGAAAACTACACCCCCGACCAGGTCGCACGCGTGCTCGTTTTTCACGACGGCCAGCGCGCCACGAACCCCAATGGTCCGCTGCGCGTGCCTCAGGTGCTCGCCAACCTAGTTCACAAGGGAGAAATCCCGCTCACGATCGGCATCTTCATCACGCCGGGCCATCGTGCGGAGCGTTATCCGGACGATCTCGGCTTCAGCAACCCGAACAACCGCGCCGAAGAATACGACGTGCTCAGCGACGCCTACGCCCGCATGGTCGCCGAGGAAATCCTGCCGGAGGTCGGCAAACGCTTCCGGCTCTCCAACGATCCGCACCACCGCATCGTGGGTGGCACCAGCAGCGGCGGCATCTGCGCGTTCACGATGGCGTGGCAGCGGCCTGATCAGTTTCGCAACGTGATCAGCTTTATCGGCAGCTACGTGGGAATCGCGTATCGCCCTGGTCCCGACGGAAAACCCGCCCGCATCGGCGGCGATCTCTACCCCACGCTCATCCGCAAGAACCCACCGAAGCCGCTCACGATTTTCCTGCAGGACGGCTCCAACGATCTCAGCAACGAGCACGGCGACTGGTTCCTCGCGAACCAGCAAATCCTCTCCGCGCTCACCTACGCGAACGCGGCCGCCGATAAACGCGGCGATTCGGGCCCGCGCTACAAATTCGCGCAGGTGTGGACCGACGGAAAACACTCCGACGATCACGGCGGCGCGATGCTGCCCGACGTCCTTCGCTGGATGTGGGGCAGCGAAACGCGCTAGGTCTGCCTGCGGTCACCTGCCGCAACATGTCCTCCCCTCCTCCGCCCTCGCGCGAGCCGCTCGACGACGCCACTCGAGCCGCTCGCACCGCCATCGCGCATCCACGCGAATTCGGTTTGCGCCAGGGGTCGGGCTGGCTTCTTGGCCCCGCGTTGCTCGCGCTGACCCTGTGGTTCGATCCGCCGACCGGGCTTAGCATCGCGGGTTGGCGCACGGCCGGCGTGGCTGCGTTGATGGCGGTGTGGTGGATGTCGGAGGCGGTGCCGATTCCGGTGACCGCGCTGTTGCCGCTGGTGTTGTTCCCCGTGCTCGGCCTCGGCGACGCGCGTGAGGCCGCGGCGCCCTACGCGAATCCGCTGATCTTTCTGTTCTTCGGCGGCTTCATCATCGCGCTCGCGATGCAGCGTTGGAATCTGCATCGCCGCGTCGCCATCAATCTCATCGGAGCCTTGGGCACGCAGCCGCGGCGCATTGTCGCCGGCTTTCTGCTCGCCTCGGCCCTCGTCAGCATGTGGGTGAGCAACACCGCGACGGCGCTTATGATGATGCCGATCGCACTTTCGGTTGTGCAACTCGTGCCCGCCGACCTGCGGTCCACCCCGGCCCTGCGCGCCCTGCCGGTCGCCCTCATGCTCGCGGTCGCTTACGGCGCGACCACGGGCGGCATGGCCACGCTGATCGGCACGCCGCCCAACGCGCTGCTCGCTGGTTTCCTCGACGACGTTTACGGCGTCCGGATCGGCTTTGGTCAGTGGATGCTGCTTGGCACGCCGGTGACGCTCGTGACGCTGCCCGTCGTGTATTTCGTGTTGACGCGCGTGGCCTTCCGGCTCGGCTCCGCCGAGATCCCCGGCCTGCGTGAACTACTCGCCCACGAGCGGGCCCGGCTCGGGCGTTTCAGCCGCGGCGAGCTCGCCGTCACGATCGTTTTCAGTCTCACCGCGCTCGCGTGGATCTTGCAGCCGCTGATCGCCCGCGTGCTGCCGCTCGCCACCGACACCATGATCGCGATGACGGGCGCGATTCTGCTGTTCCTGATCCCACTCGATGCGCGCGACGGCGAATTCGTGATGACATGGGAAGCGGCCAAAGGCGTGCCGTGGGATGTGCTCCTGCTGTTCGGCGGCGGCCTGAGTCTCGCGGGCGCGATCGAACGCCACGGCGTATCCAGATACCTGGGACAACTTTCCCAAGGATTGGACGGCCTGCCCGTCATCGCGACTGTCGCCGTCATCTGTTTCGGCATTCTCCTCCTGACGGAGCTCACGAGCAACACCGCCACGGCCGCGGCGTTCCTGCCGGTCACGGCCGCGATCGCCGTGAGCATGGGCCAGAGCCCGCTGCTCTTCGTGATCCCCACCGCGCTCGCGGCGAATTGCTCCTACATGCTCCCCGTCGGCACTCCGCCCAATGCGATCGTCTTTGGCAGCGGGCTTGTGCGCCTGCCTGAGATGGCGCGCGCCGGCATGCTCCTGAACGTCACGCTCGTGCCGATCATCGTGGGCCTGCTGTGGCTGCTGGGTCGCGCAGTGTTCGGCATCGATCTGGGTGTGCTGCCGGAGTGGGCGGCGCACCGTTGACCGTTCTGCCATGCCGTCGCCCGCCAGGATGAAAGGCTTCGCTCCCGAATCACCGAAGTGGCGATGTTTCCCGGCACTTTGGCTTGTCGGGCAAATCCATTCGCTGTTCGTTCCGAGCCACCTTCTTCATGGATGCACTTAGTTTGATACAAGACTTGGCCGTGGTGCTGCTCGCTGCCGGAATCACCGGTGCGATTTGCCGGCGTTTCGGCTTATCCGTGATCGTGGGCTATCTGGTGGCGGGCATCCTCATCGGGCCCTACACGCCGCCGTTCTCGTTTCTCAGCGACATCGATCGCATCCAAACGCTTTCCCAAATCGGCCTCGTTTTCCTGATGTTCGCGATCGGGCTTGGCTTGAGCATCAGCAAACTCGGGCGGATGGGGTGGCCCACCTTGCTCGCGACCGGGCTGGGAGCATTTTTCATGTTCCTGCTGACCGAGATCGTCGGGCGCGTCGTCGGCTGGAGCTCGGATCAGACCCTGTTCGTCTCCGCCATGCTGATGGTCTCGAGCTCGGCGGTCATCGCGAAGGTCGTCAGCGAACTCAAACTCGGCCACGAGCGCTCCTCGCAGCTCGCGCTCAGCATCACCGTCATGGAGGACGTGGTCGCGGTCGTGATGCTCACGCTGCTGGCCTCGCACATGAGCGGGAACGGTGACGCGAATGTCGGCGGCCTGCTCGCCGGCATGACCGCTTTCGTGGTGCTACTCGTGGGTGCAGGCCTCCTCATGGTGCCGCGACTCCTCCGCCGCCTGGAGGCTCGAGCCGATCCCGAACTACAGACGATCATCGTCACAGGGCTGCTGTTTCTCCTCGCGATCTCCGCCGCCAAGGCCGGCTACTCGCTCGCGCTCGGAGCGTTCCTGCTCGGGGCGATGGTGGCGGAGATCCCGCAGAAGAACGCGGTCGAAAAAGCCTTCGTCGGCATGCGCGATGTGTTCAGCAGCGTGTTCTTCGTCTCGATCGGCATGCTGATCGATGTCCGGCTCGTCGCCGACGTGTGGCCCGTGGTGCTGGGACTCGGCGTCTTTGCGTTGATCGGTCGCGCGCTCGCGACCAGCGCCGCGCTCACGCTCTGCGGCGCCGCACCCAACGAAGCCCGACGTGCGGGGTTGCTGCTCGGCCCCCTCGGCGAGTTCTCCTTCATCATCGCTCAACTCGGAGTCGCTGCCCACGCGCTTCCCGAAAGCTACTACCCGATCGCGGTCGGCGCCTCGATTTTCACCGTGCTGCTGACGCCGTTGATCAATCGTCGCGCGGACCAGCTGGTGGCCCTCGCCGGACGGGTGGAACCCGCTTGGGCCAGGCGCGCCAGCGAAGCTTATCACACCTGGTTCGAGCAGCTAAAATCAGGCGGTGGCTCATCCGGTGCGGGAAAGCTCATCCGTGAGCGTCTCCTTCAGATCGCGCTCGAGGCCCTGCTCGTCACCGGCATCCTGATTTTCTCCCGCCGGCTGCTGGATGGGCTGATCCTCCCCCAGTCAGACACCTTCGGGCTGACACCCGGCACTGTCGCGATCGGATTCTGGATCGTGATCGCGGTCGTGGTGCTCGTTCCCCTCTTCGCCATGTGGCGCAACATCGCCACCGTCGCGCTCATCGTGTCGGAGACCAACGACACCGCCACGCGCGTGCCCGCCCGCCTCGTGCAGGGCGCCATCAAGACTGCCGGCGCCGTGCTCCTCGGCGCCTGGCTCTATGCCATCCTTCCCATCGACGAACTCGGCGCCTGGGGCTGGGGCGTGATCGCGGCCATCGCCGTGGTCGCCGTCACTGTTTTCTCCAACCGTCTCATTTACTGGCACAGCCACTGGCAATCGACCGTCCGCGACGTGCTCGCCGAAGATGCCGATGCGGCCAATCGCAGCAGCGCCGAGCGCCTGCGACGCGATAACGATCTCGCCTCCTGGCACGTCCGGCTGGGTGACTGCATCGTCCCCGACGATGCTCGCTATGCCGGGCAGACGCTCACCGAACTCGCGATTCCGTCGCGCTTCGGCTGCGCGATCATCGAGATCGAGCGCAATGGCATCGTGATCACCGCCGTGCGCCCCGAGCTGCGTCTCTATCCTGGCGACCGACTCCTGCTGCTGGGCCGGCCCGAACAGATCGAGGCCACGCAAAAGTTCCTCACCACCGAGCGACTCGCCCGCGACGAATCGGACGAGTTCCACGGCACGGTGCTGGAAACCTTCGCCCTGAGGGAATCCGCCCGCACTGGCCGCACGCTCGCCGACCTGAAGGTCGCCCAGGAGACCGGCGTCCGCATCGTGGGCATCCGCCGTGATGCCGACACGCTCATCGCGCCCTCCGGGGCGGAAGCGTTGCTGCCCGGCGACCGCGTGCTCGTGGCCGGCACGCTCGCCGAGATCCGCCGCTTCCGTCTCTGGCTCCGCGCCCCGGCTTGATCCGCGCTCCGGCTCGACCCGAGCCGGATCAAGTCCCGACCCGGTCCGCCCGGAGGCGCGACCCGGCACCGGCGCCGCTCACCCGCGGAGCTCGCCCTGGGCCGCCAGCGTATCGGCATACTGGATACCGAACGCATGGCGCTCCGCCCCAGTCGATCCCAGCACCACCTGGACCTCGCCGGCTTCGGCCGGGATGCCTCCGCCGAATCTCAACCGCAGCTCTCGCGGTCGGGAGTTTAGGCCAGCCTGCGCCAGGGCCGTCTGCAGGTAGTCGCAATAGGCCGTGTTGTTGACGTGACCGTTTGAGTCGATGTCGGAATAACGGACGGTGATGGCGGTCGCATTCGCCACGGTTTGCGGCGGCGGGAGCGGAAGCGATTCGAGCGCGGGCTCAAACGCCGCCTCGGACCGGGAGGGGAAGCGCTCCGCCACGTCCCGCGGCACGCGCACGATCGACCTTGTTCTCAGACTGACGCAGAGCCATAGCGACGAACCAGAGATCACGAGTTCCCCGGATCCGTCGTAGACCCGGAAATCCCGGTAACCTTTGAACGACTTGATGCCGGTCGACCAGGTCTCGATTCGCAGGGTCTCCTCGTAACGCGGATAGCGGTGCACGCACACGGCGATGCGATGGAGCATCCACGATTCACCACTCGTCGCCGCGGCGCGGGTGCCGAAGTCGTGGAGATTGGCGTGGGCGACAGCGGCCTCCTGGAGAAGCTTGAGCACGCCGGAGAGCAGGAGGAGCTGGTCGCGGTCGACGTCGCGATACGAGACCGCGACCTTCATCACGAACTTGTTCTCCGCGGAGGCGGCATTCGCGGGCTCAACCGGATCGGCGCTCATGCGAGGAGCATCCCGCCGCCCGATCCAGGGGTCAACGAATCCGCGCCGCGATCAGCGCGACCCATCGCCGCCTGCAGCGATTCTCACGCGGCGAGCTGCGCGCGCGACGCGGCCACGATCTCCAAGGAGCGTAGACCAGCGGCGTGATCGAAAATCGCCGAAGTCACCATGAGCTCATCCACCCCGGTGCGACGCACGAAGGCCGCGAGACCGTGGCGCACCGTCTCCGGCGAGCCGACGACGGCCTCGCGAAACGCGTGCATCACCATCGCCTCTTCCGCGGCCGACCAGCGGCCGTGCATGCTGGTCACAGGTGGAGGCAGCGGCCCGGGCGTGCCGCGGCGCAAGTTGACGAAGGCCTGCTGCTGCGAAGTGAAAAGCCGCTCAGCTTCACGGTCGGTTTCCGCCGCATACACGCCGATGGCCGCCATCGCGTAGGGCTGCCCGTAGGCGGCGGAGGGTTTGAAATCGCGGCGGTAGATTTCAAGCGCCTCCGCGAGGAGATCCGGCGCGAAGTGCGAGGCGAAGGCAAACGGCAGCCCATACGCGGCGGCGAGTTGCGCGCTGAAAAGACTGGAGCCGAGCAACCAGATCGGCACGTCGAGTCCTGCCCCCGGCACCGCTCGCACCGCCTGCCCCGGGGCGATCGGCCGGAAATACGCCTGCAGCTCGGCGACATCCTCGGGAAATGTATCCGAAGCGTGGCGACGCCCTTGCCTGAGCGCGCGCGCGGTTTGCGGATCGGTGCCGGGCGCGCGGCCGAGTCCCAGATCGATCCGTCCCGGGAAAAGCGACGCGAGCGTGCCGAATTGTTCAGCGATCACCAGCGGCGCGTGGTTGGGCAACATGACTCCGCCCGAGCCGACGCGGATGGTTTTCGTGCCGCCCGCCAGATGCGCGATCACGACCGCGGTGGCCGCGCTGGCGATGCCCGGCATGTTGTGGTGCTCGGCCACCCAGTAACGATTGAAGCCCAGTCGCTCGGCGGATTGCGCAGCCTGCAGCGAACGTCGCAGCGCATCGGCGGCGTCCGCACCTTCAGTGATCGGCGAGAGATCGAGAATGGAAAACGGAATCACCGGGCAACGTGAGCCGGCCTGGCCGTTTTCGCCAGTAGGCCATGCGCCCTTTCGTTGGCGCCTCCGCTCATGCGGCTTCGTTATCGTTTGCTGGAGGAGAACCTTGCCGCCTACTACGCCGCCACCACGTCTTTCGCTACACTGAGTCTTTGCGCGTGCTGGACGAGGGACAGCGACGAATCGCTGACCCTCCCTGAACCGCTCAGCCCACGCGCAGTTTCACCAGCAGGTCCTTCGCTTCCACTGTATCGCCGAGGGCGACGTTGAGTTCGGCGACGACTCCGTCGGCAGTCGCGTAAACCGTCGTCTGCATCTTCATCGCTTCCATCATCAGGAGCTTGTCGCCTTTCGCGACTTTGGCTCCGACGGAAGTCGTAAGCGACGCGATCAGACCGGGAATCGGCGCGGCGATTTGCAGCGGATCGGCGAGGTCGGCTTTCAAACGCGCCTTGGTCTTCGGGGCGACACTCTTGTCGGCGACCGTCGCCTCGCGCGCCATGCCGTTGAGTTCGTAGTTGAGCGTGCGACGGCCGTCCTTGTCCGGGGCGCCGATGGTGATGAGGCGAATGATGAGCGTTTTTCCGCGCTCGATTTCGACGTTGATCTCCTCGCCCGGCTGCAGGCCGTAGAAAAACGCGGGCGTGGGCAGCACGCTCACGTCGCCGTATTCGCGCTGGTGTTTCGCGAAATCGGCGAACACCTGCGGATACATCAGGTGCGAGTAGAGATCGTCGTCGCTCGGATCGCGCTTCGTCTTTTCCGCCACTTCATTTCTCAGCCCCGAGATCTGAGAATCGGCCGCCGAAGAGTTTTTTCCTCCTCTCGCCTCTGAGCTCTTGGTTCTGGACTTCCCACCGGTCGCGGCGACCTCAGCGGCGTATTTCGCCTTCGCTTCCTTGAACTTCTTCTCGCCGAGCACGGCGCGCCACACGGGCTCCGGCCAGCCGCCTTCGGGCCAGCCGAGGCCGCCGCTCAACATGTCGATCACACTTTCGGGAAATGGCGTCGCACCCGGCTCGAGATTCACCACATCGGCGGGCTTGATGCCCTTGCTGAAGAGAAACAGCGCCATGTCGCCCACGACTTTCGACGACGGCGTGACCTTCACGATGTCGCCGAAGAGTTGGTTTACCTCGGCATAGGTGCGCGCGATTTCGGGCCAGCGGTGCGAGACGCCCATCGAGGCGGCCTGCTCCTTGAGATTGGTGTATTGGCCGCCGGGCATCTCGTGCAAATACACCTCGGCCGAGCCCGTCTTCGGCGCGGTATCGAACGGCCGGTAAAACTCGCGCACCTGCTCCCAATAGTCGGAAAACTCGTTGAGCGTCTCGATCGGGAGCTTCGTGTCGCGCGGCGTGTGCTGCAACGCGGCGACAACCGAGTTGAGATTCGGCTGCGAGGTGCTGCCGCTCATCGACGCGAGCGCGAGGTCGACGATGTCCACACCGGCGTCCGCCGCGCGCATCACCGATGCCGCCGCGATTCCGCTCGTATCGTGCGTGTGAAAATGAATCGGCAGCCCGACTTCTTCCTTCAGCGCCTTCACCAGCTTCTGCGCGGCAAAGGGGCGGCACAGCCCCGCCATATCTTTGATCGCAAGCACATGCGCGCCCATGCGCTCCAGCTCCTTCGCGAGTTTGACGTAGTAACTGAGCGAGAACTTGTCGCGTTTCTCGTCGAGGATGTCGCCCGTGTAGCAGATCGCCGCTTCGCACACGGCGTGCGTGTCCTGCACCGCCTCCATCGCGACGCGCAGGTTCGGCAGATAGTTCAGCGAGTCGAAGATGCGGAAAATATCCATGCCGCTCGCCGCCGCGTGCTTCACGAATCCGGCGACAATATGATCGGGATAATTCGTGTAGCCGACGGCATTCGCTCCGCGGAAGAGCATCTGAAAACAAATGTTCGGCACGCGTGCCCGCAGCTCGCGCAGACGCGTCCACGGGTCCTCGTTGAGGAAACGCATCGCGGTGTCGAACGTCGCCCCGCCCCACATCTCGAGCGAGTAGAGCTCCGGCACGCGATGCGCGAGCGCGCCGGCGCAGGCGAGCATGTCGTAGCTGCGCACGCGCGTAGCCATGAGCGATTGGTGCGCATCGCGAAACGTCGTGTCGGTGACGAGCAGGCGCTTCTGTTTCGTGGTCCACTCGGCAAAACCTTTCGCACCGAGTTGGAGCAGAAGCTGGCGCGTGCCGGGCGGAGGTGCGGCTTGAGGCGGGACGCGAAGCGGCACGACTTGGGACAAGGGCTTCGCCGGGCGGTAGCCTTTCGCGTGCGGGTTGCCGTTGACGGTGACGTTGGCGAGGAAGTTCAGCAGCTTGGTCGCGCGATCGCGGCGGGGCTTGAACGAAAACAGCTCGGGCGTCGTGTCGATGAGCGTGGTCGTCGCCTGGCCGGTGCGAAACGTCGGATGCGCAATGACGTTTTCCAAGAAGGGAATGTTCGTCTTCACGCCGCGGATGCGGAACTCCGTGAGCACGCGACGCGCGCGCGCCATCGCCATCTCGTAGCTCGGGCCGTTGGTGATGACCTTCACGAGCATCGAGTCGTAGAACGGCGTGATCACCGCGCCCGCGTAACCCATGCCGCCGTCGAGCCGCAGCCCGAAGCCGCCGGGTGAACGATACGCGAGGATGCGGCCGTAATCGGGAAAAAATTTATTCTCCGGATCCTCCGTGGTGATGCGGCACTGGATCGCGTAGCCGTTGCGCGGCACGGCGTCCTGCGCGGGCATGCCAACTTCGGCCGAGTGGAGTGCGTGCCCCTGCGCGATGAGGATCTGCGAGCGCACAAGATCGAGGCCGGTGATGACCTCGGTCACGGTATGCTCAACCTGGATACGCGGGTTCATCTCGATGAAGAACCACTCGTGCCGGTCGAGATCGTAGAGGAATTCGATCGTGCCCGCGTTGTCGTAGCGGATTTCCCGGGCCATGCGCGCCGCGGCGTCGCAGAGCTCGCGCACGACTTCCGGCGGCAGGCCGAAGCTCGGTGCGACCTCGATCACCTTCTGGTGGCGGCGTTGCACGGAGCAGTCGCGCTCGTGGAGATGGATGACGTTGCCGTGTTTGTCGCCGAGGATCTGCACTTCGATGTGCTTCGCACGCGGGATGTATTTCTCCAGGAACACCGCGGCGTTGCCGAAGGCGCGCTCGGCCTCCGTCTGTGCTTCGTCGAGCAGACCGGCGAGATCGGCGGCTTTTTGGACGACGCGCATGCCGCGACCGCCGCCACCGAAGGCGGCTTTGATGATGAGCGGAAAGCCGATCGACTTGGCGATCTTCAGCGCCTCATCGCGATCCGTAACCGGCTCCTCGGTGCCGGGCAGCGTGGGAACGTTGATTTTTTTCGCGAGCGCACGCGCGGCGGTTTTGTCGCCCATGAGTTCGAGCAACTCCGGCCGCGGACCGACGAAGATGATGCCCGCTTTCTCGCACGCGCGCGCGAACTCGGCATTTTCCGAGAGGAAACCGTAGCCCGGATGGATGGCGTCGATGCCGTGCTGTTTCGCCGTGGCGATGATGCTCGGGATGTCGAGATACGCGGCGACAGGCCCTTTGCCCTGGCCGATCAGATACGCTTCGTCGGCCTTGTAGCGGTGGATGCAAAACCGATCCTCCTGCGCGAAAATCGCCACCGTGCGCAGCCCGAGTTCGGTCCCGGCGCGGAAGATGCGGACCGCGATTTCGCTGCGGTTCGCGGCCATGAGTTTGTGAATGGGACGCAGCGAAACGCTCGCCGCCGGGGAAAGATCGGGTGCGGACATGGGGTGTGTGGAGCGCGGGTTATTGGCACCGTGCGCGAGGTTGGCAACGGAAGACTGGAAGCCGCCCTGCGCGTTCCGTTTGGGAACCGCGAATGGACGCGAATAAACCCGAATGACGATCGCGGAACCGCGGCTCTGATGCCCTTATCCGTGCGAATTCGAGTCCAGCCGCGGTCGCTACGGCTCGATCGCCGCCGCCCCGCCACTCACGCGGTCGCCCTTGGTCGCCCGCTCGCCTTCGCACTCCGATGAGCCACGCGCCAGGTCGCGGCAGATCTGCGGACGCTGTTCATACACGCGGCAAAAATACTCCGCCACGCCCGCGTCGTCGCGCCGCCTCTCGAGGGCCGCGCAGTGTCCCGCCTCCATGCGCATGAAGGCGCGATGGCCGACAAACACCGCCCAACGCTCCGCCTCTGCGCCGAGTCTCGCCCAGTCGCGTCCGTCGACGCGCACGTAAGTCTCCAGTTGGGAGAAACAACAAACCCCGCAGTGCAGGCAATTTGCCGGAGTGCTCACGATTTTCGAGCGCACCTGGAGCCTCGCAGAGTCCCGTCCGGGGCCAAGCGCAATCTCGGCCAAGGGATGCGGAGCCCCGCATTCGCAAAGTGGATACGCTGTCGGGGTGAGCCTTCGCCCGCTTCAACTCTGCCTCATCGCCAGTCTCGCCCTCGCGTCGCTCGCGAAGGCCGAGATCCATGTGCGCGCGGAGGGGCGCGTGATTCAGGACAGCAACGTTTTCCTCCAGGACGAAGCCGCCCCGCTCGCCGTCGGGCAAACCGTTCGCACCGCGCCCGCCGGCGCCGACGACCAGGAGTTCGTTGCCCTGCTGGGGTTCACCGCCAGGCACGCCCCGTCGGCTTCCGGCGGAAGGTTCTCAGGCGAGATAGACTACGCGGCGGAGTGGCATCGCTTCGCGCGCTTCATCGACGAGTCGCACCTCGATCACCGCGTGAATCTCGCCGCTAAAGGGACGGTGGGCGAATGGCTCGCCGAGGCGAAGGCTTGCGTGCTCCACATCGACGGCTCTGACCAGAGCCCGATCTATAACGAAGAAGGCGGCCAACCTGCGATGGCGGCGGACCCCGTGCGCTCCCGTCGCGCACAGACGCTCACCACCGGCGCCGCTTCACTCGTCTGGCCAGCCGGTCCCACGTGGCGCGCCCGCGCGACGGCCACCCTGCTCAACCAAGATTTTCATACCCTGCACGACCCTGTTTTCGGCTGTGCCAACTACGTCGACCGCGGGCAGGCGATCGGAGGTATCGAGATCGGCCGCGCGTTTCGCCCCGAGGTGAGCGGCTGGTTCGCCTTCCGCGCCGGGCGCCAGTGGCAGGAGAACCTGTTCGGCCTGCCGATGAATTTTTCCAACACGATCGTGCGGCCTCTCTTCGGCGTCGAAGGCAAACTCCACCCCACCCTGCGCCTGAGCGCCTTCGCCGGTCCTGACTTCCGCCGCTTCACGAACGAACGCCTCGCCGGCACGCCCGAGCGCCGCACGCTGCCTTTCGTCGAAGTCGCGGCGGCGTGGACTCCGCGCAAAAGCGACAGCGTCACCGCCAACTATCGCCAGCAACTGTGGCTCGGCTCCAGCAGCCGCTCGGCTTACCGCGAGATCAAAGCCGATCTCGCGTGGACGCACCGCTTCGACGCCTTCGAACTTACCACGAGGGCCACGGTGCTGTCCGGCGATTTCGGCGGCTACTCCCCTGCGCCACGCGACGATCGCGTGTGGACGTTGGGCGCCAGTGTCGCCCGCACGTTCGCCGGTTTCCGAGGCGAACTCGGCCTCACGCGCGAGTGCGGCGAAACGTTCGTGCCAGAGACGCGTGGACGCGCCTATCACCGCTGGCTCGCCACCGCAGCCCTCTCGCACAAGTGGTGACCACCGTCGCGCCCCCCACGCGCAGCCAGCTACGCCCGGTTTAATGTCATATATTATATGACAATAGATCGAGAGTCGGAGGCTTGCGGGCGGTGGGGCGTGGGAGGCATGCTGGGGTGACATGGATGCTTACGCTCGCGCCCGCACGCTGATTGATGCCGCCCACTCCGCGGATCCGAACCGGACCGCCGACGGGCAACCCGCCGAGCTGGTCTACGCCGACCAGATGGAGAAATGGGTGGCACGTGTCGCGAGCGAGGTGACTCCGCTCCTGCGGCTCGCCGCGCGCTCGCAGCATCTGGAGCGCTGGTCCGTCCCACGCGCGACGTTTCCCGAAGGCAAGGTCGGCTATCTCACCTGGCGCAGGTCACTCTACACAAAACAAGCCGAGCGAGCGCGGGCGCTGCTCCTCGAAGCCGGCGTGAGCGACCACGAAGCCGCCGAAGTCGCGACCTGGGTTTCGAAGACCGGCCTCAAGACCAATCCCGGCACGCAAGCGCTCGAAGACGCCGCGTGTCTCGTGTTCCTGGAAAAGGAGATCGGAGCGTTCGCCGCGCAGCACGCCGAGTATCCGCGGGAGAAGTTCGTGGATATCATCCGCAAGACTTGGAAAAAAATGAGTCCGCGCGCGCAGCAGCTCGCCCTCGAGCTCGAACTGCCGCCGGCCATCGCCGAACTCGTGCGCGAAGCCGTGGCCGGCTGAGCGGTTCCCGCGTATCAGCGCCTCGGATACGCCGTGGGCGTGAGCCGAGCCAGCGTGCGCACCGGATCGGAACCCTGTGCGGACCGGGTCGGGCCACATGGCGGCACGGGGCGGACCCGCGTCCGCACCGCGTCGCAGCTAGGTGCGGTTTGGGTCGGCCGCGGGTTTTCCCGGGAGCGGCGCGTCGTGATCGAGGAAGCGCTTGATCATGTCGGCGAGCTGGCGGACGTCGTAGGGTTTCGGCACGACGGCTTGGAAGCCAAACTGCTCGTGATTCGCGAGCACCGGGTCGTGGGAGTATCCGGAGGAAACGATCGCGGGCACGGTCGCGCCGCGACTGCGAAGAATCTCCATGACCTGGCGACCGCCCATGCCGGTGGGAATCGTGAGATCAAGGATGAGAAGTTGGATCGGGCGGCCGGACTCGCGAGCGCGTTCGTATTCCTGGAGCGCGGCGGCCCCGTCGGCGACCACGATGGGATCGACGCCCATGCGCGTGAGCACGATCTCCACGACGCGCCGGATGCTCTCCTCGTCGTCCATGAGGAGAACGCGGGGTTTCGTCGCGGCAGCGGTGCCGGCTTTGGGAGGAGTGATTGCCGGGGCACCCGAGCCCGCGGGGGCGGGGATCGGCGCGGGCGCATCGCGCTCGGCACTCGGAAGCCAGAGGTGGAAGGCCGCACCCCGGCCGGGCTCGCTCTCGGCTTCGATCGCGCCGCCGTGTTTGCGCACGATCGAGTAGACGGTGGCTAGGCCAAGTCCGCTGCCCTGTTTCTTCGTGCTGAAATAGGGATCGAAGATGCGCGGCAACACCTCGGGCGGGATGCCGGGGCCGGTGTCGGCGACGGTGAGTTTCACGTAGCGGCCGGCGGAGAGTCCGGGTTTGCCGTCGGCCTCGTGTTCCTCGTTGCGGAGGGAAACGGTCACGACGCCGGTGCCGCCCATCGCCTGCGCGGCGTTGGCGACGAGATGATTGATGGCCAGGGTGAGCTGCGCCTGATCGACGAGCGCGGGCCAGACCTCCGCAGGGAAATCGAATTCGGGGCGGATCTTCTCGTCGCGCACGGCTGCGCTGACGGCGGCCTGCACCACGGGCGGGAGGGCGGTGGCGCTGCGGAGGGGATTGCCGCCCTTGGCAAATGTGAGGAGCTGCTGCGTGAGCTCGCGGGCCCGGTGAGCGCCTCGTTCGATCTCAGTGAGGTATTCGCCCGCCGCGGCGGAAGCGCGCTCGTCGACCATCGCGAGCGTGACGTTACCCAGAACCACGGTCAGGAGATTGTTGAAATCGTGCGCGATCCCACCTGCGAGCGTGCCGAGGGATTCGAGGCGCGCGGCCCGCTGGACCTCGGCTTCGAGGCGCGCCTGTCGTTCGAGTTGCAGCCGGATTTGCTGCGTCTGTTCGTGCACCCGGCGGCGCAGCGCGGTGATCCAGGCGACCGCAAGCAACATGACGCCGGCAAGAATCGCGCAGACGACGAGTGCCCGTTGCAGAGTGACGAGGCGGGCGCGCTGGATGACGCGCACATCGCCGGGCGAGCGGAGTTGCAGCTCGAAGCCGCGCGACTGGCGGGTGTCGTCGAACACGACTTTGTAGATGCCGGTCAGTTCGAGCACCGCACCGGGGGCGAGGTCCGGCAACGTTCCCGAGGAATCGAGGGTGGCGTCGAAAAGCGTGTTGCCGGCCTGCACCGTGAGCCGGGCGTGGCCCGGGCGGGCGGAGCGATCGAGGAGTGTGGCGCGCAGCGTGACCAGGCGTGAATCGAGGCCCATAGCCACGCCGCTGGCATCGCCGACCGCGATCGCGGCGGGCGGTGAACCCGGGCCGAGCTTTCGCACCCTCGATTCGCGGAGAATCGTGCGGACGCCCTGGCGGCCGAGGATGCCCACGGCCTCCACGCTGTCGCCGGGTTTTACCTCGGGGATATCGGGCCCGAGGAGCAGCAAGCCGGCCCCGGCCTCCTCCAGATAGAGCAGTCGGCCGGGATGAGCGTGGAGCACCGTGCCGGACACCCGGACCCGGAGCAGCTCCTGGCCGGCATTGAACTGGTTGACCCACTTGATGGTGCGTATCGGAAGATCAAATACATCTTCCGGCGCCTCCTCCTCGAGCACGATGTCATGGAGGAAGGGCACCCGCAGGGTGACGCCTTGGATGCGGCCGTGCTCGTCGGCGCTGGTTTCGCACACACCGCGCACGCGGATAAGCGAGCCGGGATTGGCCACGAAGTTTACCGGACTTTGGATATGCCCGATGAACTCGCCGGAAGGCGTGGTGACATGGATCCAGCGCCAGTCGCCGTCGGAGACGGTGCGCTGGAGGAAGCCGCGCATCTGCACGAACTGCCCGTCCTCGCGGCCGGTGATCGCCTGCTCGAAGGTGATCGGGCGCTCGGTCGGCGGAGACATGGCGCCCAGATCGACGTAGCGTTGGAGCTGGATGCCGGGCACGAGACCCACGGCGCGGGTGACGCCCTCGATCTGGAGAAACTTGTTGAGCTGCGGGGGTTCGATCGTGCTGCGGTCGAAATCGACCCGCACGCCGCCGCTGACGTCCTGCAGGAAGAAGAAGTCGAACTCCGGCAGCGACCAGGTGACCATCCCCGCCACGTTGACGCTCCGGCCGGTCGCGGCCTGTTCGGCGCTGAGCTGCCGCACCTGGTCGATACTGGTGAGCTGACCGGTGGTGGAAAGGCCAAGTGGCGCGCCCGCATCCCGGTCGTCGGGAGTGCGATAAAACGCCGCATCGAGCACCCACTGGGCGCCCACGCTGGTGACGCGACCAACCGCCTCCACCTTGGCACCGAGGGGAAACCGCTGTTGCTGGATCGAGCGCACGAGGACCTCGCCGGATCGGTCACGAATGATCATCGATGTGCCCACTTCGTGCGCCTGCACCCGGCCTCGCACCCGGACGAACTCACCAAGCGGGACCTGGTGGATCTCGTGGATGTTAGTGACCGGCTTGGAGAACAAGTGGTAGTCGGCGATCGTGCCGAGGATCTGCGCATCGCTCTCGCTCGACATCCAAAGCTCGATCGAAGTCTGGGTGTTGGTGGGATCGAATTTGCCCGAATAGAGGCCGACGCCGCGGATGAACCGGCCCTGCCAGTCCGGCACGGTGTTGGGCGTGGTAGGGCGCACCCAGCCGATGACGGGGCGGTTGTCGACGATCAGGTTGAGCCGGACATGGTCAGCATCGATGTATTGCGTGGCATCGACGTAGGCCTCGAGGGAGACGATGCGGCTGTGCAGCGTAGTGAAATCGTTGATACGGCCGTTCGCGACGAGCGGTTCGATGGGCGTGAAATCCTCGAGCACCGTGACGCGGGCGCGCGAGGCTTCGAGGCCCTTGGCCGGGACGATGGTGCCTTCGATGCGGACCCGCTGGCCGCCCTTCATCATGGGCGGGACGGTGCCGAGTTGGACGTAAGTGCCGACGTTATCCTGCTCGATCCAGAGGAGTTTCCACAGCGGATCGAAGTAGGAGACACGTCCCTCGAGCCGCAGCGGATGCTCGAGGGACTTCTCCGCCGTGGGCATGGCCCAGATCCACGCCGGATCGGTGATCACCTGTTGCGATGCCGGCGGCACCTGCGCCAGCACCGCGCGCGGCAGCACGGCGAGCACGAGCAACGCGCTCACGACCGCAGCGGAAAGCGGCGAGTCTGGGAGCCGACGGATGAGCCATCGGCAAAACGACGGGACGGGAGCGGGCACGGAAAGACGAGGGGCCTACTTTGTCCGACAGGGGTATTGAGGCCGACGCACGAGTGTAAGCCGGGGCGAATGACGTTCTTCAAGCGACGAGTGCCTCACATTAGTTTATTTCGGCAGCGTAATCCCGGACATTAGGGAAAACCGCTGCATAAACGCTAAATGAAACGCTCCGCAGCCTGAGCCTCCCGGGTTTATTGCGATGGAGCCCGCTGCGAAAACGCACAAGCTGGCTGCGCCCATGCAACCTCCCCTCGATCGTCCTTCGCAGCCGTGGCGCTGGGTGCCATCGCTCTATTTCGCGCAGGGCCTCCCCTACGTCGCTGTGATGACGCTCTCGGTGGTGATGTATAAAAACCTGGGCATCTCGAACACCGATATCGCGCTCTACACCAGCTGGCTTTACCTGCCATGGGTGATCAAACCGCTTTGGTCGCCGATCGTCGAAAGATTCGGCACCCGGCGCGGGTGGACGGTGGGGTTGCAATTCGTGTCCGGAGCCGCGCTGGCGATGGTGGCGCTGTTGCTGCCGGGGCCGCTGCAATGGCGCGGGACGCTGGCGATCTTCTGGCTGTTGGCGTTCAGCTCGGCGACACATGACATCGCTGCGGATGGATTTTATCTCCACGCGCTGAAGTCCCATCAGCAGGCGGCCTTCGTGGGTGTGCGCAGCACGGCCTATCGGCTGGCGATGATCGCCGGACAAGGTGGGCTCGTGTGGCTGGCGGGCTATTTCATCGAGCGGCAGGGCGATGCAGGGAGCGGGTGGAGCTGGGTGTTCGCGATACTGGCGGCGCTTTTTGTGGCCGTGGCGGCGTGGCACGCCTGGGTCCTGCCGCGGCCGGCGAGCGATCGCGCGGCGTCGCAGACCGAAGGCGCCGGTTACGGGCGCGTGTTGGCATCGTTCTTCCGACGCCGCGATCTGCTGCGGGTGCTCGGGTTTCTCCTGCTCTACCGTTTCGCTGAGTCGCAGTTGTTGAAACTCGTGCCGCCGTTCCTTCTCGATGCGCGCGAGGCGGGTGGGCTCGGGCTGACGACGCAGGATGTTGGATTCGTTTACGGCACGGTGGGTGTGATCGCGCTGTCGGTCGGCGGCATCTTGGGCGGACTCGCGATCGCGCGCTGGGGCCTCAAGCGCCTGCTCTGGCCGATGGTGATTGCGATGTGCGTGCCTAATCTCGTGTTCGTCGCGCTCGCGGTTACGCAGCCCTCGAGCGTGCCGTTGATCGCGGGCGCGTTCGCGGTGGAGCAATTTGGCTACGGATTCGGGTTCTGCGCCTATCTGCTCGCCATGATGCTCTTCGCGGGTGGCGAGCATCGCACGGCCCACTACGCGCTCTGCACCGGCTTCATGGCGCTGGGCATGATGCTGCCCGGCATGCCGGCGGGTTGGCTGCAGGAAAAGCTCGGCTATGTGAACTTCTTCGCGTGGGTCTGCCTCGCAACGGTGCCGGCGTTTGTCGCCACCGCGTTCCTGAAAGTGGATCCGCAGTTCGGGCGAAAAACGAATTGAGCGGATCGGGCCCGCAACTCAGCGCAGCTGGGCGCGCACGTCGGTGATGAATCGCTCCCACTGAAACGCGGGGCCCGGATCGACCTTGTTCTCCTGCAAATGGAAATGGCCCAGCACGCCCCGGTAGCGCGCGAGTTCGGCGTCGGGGAGTTTGCGCATCAGCACGCGACCGGAGCGATCGCGCGGGATCTCCGCCCGTAGTTTGGGAAACGTGCGACACAGCGCCGCGGTGAGTTTCGTGAGCGCGGCGTATTGCTCGGGCGTGAGATCATATTGGAGCAAGCTCTGCTGATGAACGCTTCCGGCAATCGGACCGGGTCGCGCGGGACGACCGCGAAAATTGGGCGTCAACACGCCGGGATTCGCGATGCGCGCGGGAATCGTGAGGTGCGTGCGGCCATCGGGGGTGCGACGATACCACTGATCGAGCGGCTGCGCGGCACCCGGCGGAAACGCGCCGATGTTGGCGATCTCGATCCCGATCGAGCGATCGTTGGAGGTCGTCGCGTGCGCGGCTCGCTCCTTGAGGTCGATCGTCTGATAGATCGTGCCGTCGATATCCAAAAGGAAGTGCACGCTGAGCTGGCGCTTCTGTAGCACGTCGAAACAGATGCGACTCAAGCCGCACGCATCGTAGTGCAGCACGAATTGATCGACGACCTTGGCGAGTGAAGCCCGCGTCCAGCCGCGGCGCGCGATGCGTTGCTGCTCGGCCACGGGCAGCGAGTTGCGTCGCTGGGAGAACGGTCCGCGCCCCGCGTAGGCGTTGTAGCCGCGCGGTTCGAGCCAGGTGACCACGCGCGTGCCCGCAGGGATGCGCTCGCCGGCGACGATGATCTCCTGTCCGGGCGCCGGCCGCGATGGCTGCGCGCGCGGCGCTTTCGGTGTATCCGGAACAGAACTACAGCCGGCGAGCACGAGCACGCTGGCGGCGAACCCGACAACGACCAGCGGATGCGCCGGCCGCCTATTTTTCCACGGGCGGGAAACCCGCTGCGCCCAACGCCCTAAGAAGGGCGCGAACATGGCGTGGATCGCGTGTTTCCACGGTGCACACGGCATGCACGGCGCTGACGTCGGGGCCGCTGAAGGCACGATCATGCGCGATATCCTTGATACTGGCACCGGCTTGCGCAATCACTCTGCTCAGCTCCGCGAGTCCGCCCGGCCGGTCGCTGATGCGCACGGTGAATCGTGCGAGCCGTCCGTCGTGCACGAGACCTTTTTCGATCACGCGCCCGAGGATCGCAGGGTCAATGTTGCCCCCGCAGACGCAGAGCACGACCTTGCGTCCGCGCAGGTGCGGCACGGCTCCGGCCATCAACGCCGCCAGGGGCGCTGCAGCAGCGCCCTCGACCACGGTTTTCTCGAGCTCCAGCAGGCGCACGATCGCGAGCGCGATCCATTCTTCGGATACGCGCACGACTTTGTCCACGCAGCCACGTGCGAGCGCGAAGGCGTTGTCGCCGACGCGCCGCACCGCGAGGCCGTCCGCCAGCGTCGGCGCGCGCGGGATTGTGACGGGTTGGCGCGCCTTCAACGCCGCCGTGAAACTCGCCGTCGCTTCGCTCTCGACGCCGATGATCTGCACGTCGGGTCGCACACTCTTCACCGCGGTGCCGATGCCCGCGATGAGACCCGCTCCGCCGATCGGGCAGAGAATCGCTTCCACATCGGGCACCTGATCGAGGATTTCCAAACCCATCGTTCCCTGCCCCGCGATGATCGCCGGGTCATCGAACCCGTGCACGTAAGTCAGCCCCTCCTCCGCCGCCAGCCGATCGGCCTCGGCTCGGGCCGCGGCAAAATCCTCGCCCCGCACCACGACGCGGGCGCCGAGTCGCTCGCAGGTGGCGATCTTGATGAGCGGCGCGTTCCCGGGCATGACGACCGTCACGCGAATCCCGAGCAACTGCCCGTGATACGCGAGGCCGAGCGCGTGGTTGCCGGCGCTCGCGGCGATGACGCCGCGTTTTCGCGCGGAGGGCGGCAGCAGCAGCAGCGCGTTGCGCGCGCCGCGCTCCTTGAACGATCCGGTGCGCTGGAGGTTGTCGAGTTTGCACGCGATCCGGGAGCCGGTGATTTCCGAGAGCGGAATCGAGTCCGGGCAGGGAGACTTGAGCAGGCCGCTGGCGATGCGGCGCCGCGCCGCGCGAATGTCGGGCAGGGTCACGGGCATGGCGCCAACATGATCGGACTCACGCGAACGACAACCGCGCCCCCACCTACGCTCTGCCCGCGCAGCCGCAAATTACGTTGCCGAAGAGTCGGGGCTGAGTTGCATTCCCGATCTCTCATCGAACGCGCGGGCTGGCGGTGTTAAGCCGTAGCGTCGCCTCTCACGCCGTTCCCTGCCCTTCTGTGCCGGCGACCCGCCATGTATCAGCTCACGTTTTCCGAACAAAGCATCCACGAGCTCAACCGGCTCGATAAGTTCACACAGCTCGACGTGATCTCGCCGATCAGCACGTTGAAGCCGTCAGACTTGGCGCATCCGCGCGAGCCGCTGGGTCGCTTCCACCGCGGCGAGCGCGAATACTATCGTTTGCGCGCTGGCGACTATCGCTTCTATTTCGAAGTGCGGGGCGACACGCTCCACACGCACTACATCCTGCATAAGAACTCGCTCGAGGACTTCCTGCTGCGCAACAAGCTCCCCGTCTCCGAACAGCAACTCGTCGAGCAGCACTCCAAATTCTGGAAATACCTCGAAAGCCTCACGAAATGAGCCCCTCCGGAGATGACCTGAAGAAGCGCGAGGACCCTTACAACGTCACCCAAGCGAGCCGCATTTATTTTCTCCCCAACGCCATGACGGCGGGGAACCTCTTCTGCGGATTCATGGCGGTCGTGAACTGCATCCACGCGCGCCTTGCGGAGAGCGCGACCAACCTAGAATACTTGGGCGCCACTCCCGCCGACCATTATCGCTACGCCGTGTGGTTCATTCTCGGGGCCGCGGCTTTCGACGCGCTCGATGGACGGCTCGCGCGTATGGGCGGACGCGAATCGCTGTTCGGCGCCGAGTTCGATTCGCTGGCGGACGTCGTATCGTTCGGCTTCGCGCCGGCGCTGTTGATGTTCTTCTTCATCCTGTCGCCTTCGCAGGGTTTCCTGTGGTTTCGAAACATCGGCTGGTTTATCGGCTTCGTGTATCTGCTTTGCGCTGCGATCCGGCTCGCGCGCTTCAACGTCATCACGAATCCCCTGCTCCATCGCAGCGGCAAGGAATCGACCAAGGACTTCGTTGGCCTGCCCGTGCCGGCCGCCGCGGCGACTGTTGCTGCGCTGGTGCTCTTCCTCCTCAAGCTGATCGAAACCGACAAGACCCTGAAAACCGGCGCTCTCGCGCTACCGTTTCTCATGATGCTGGTGGCTTTCCTGATGGTGAGCACGATCCGCTATCCCAGCGGCAAGAGCGTCGACCTGCAGACCACCACCCGGCTGCGCAACTTCATCGTGTTCTTTGTCACGTTGGGGTTGGTCTTCGTGTTCAAGGAAGTCGCTGTCCTCTGCATCTGCCTCGGCTACATCTTCTTCGGCCTCGGCCGCCACTTGCGGCGCTCCCGGTCAGCCCCGGTGCCTCAACGGACTCCGGACAACGTGTGAACATTGTGCCGGCGACTTTTCAATAACCCGGCGCCTGTGAGTAACCGACCGGTTATTGGACCCCACGAGAAAAGTTACTCGCATGGTTTTTCGGCCGGTTTTCCGAGGGGCGGGGCAGAGTTACTGCAGTTGTTAGGGGCCTATAAGAATACGGCTTTAATTCTTCATTGAACACCTATCCTTTTAGCCTTTGTTAGCTTCTTCATCGCAGCGGCGCACCCCTCATGAAATTCAAAATCAATCGCGACCACTTCGCTAACGGCCTGGCTCAGGTCCTTAACGTTGTCGGCTCGAAGGCGACGATGCCCATCCTCAGCAACGTCCTGATCGAGGCTGAGAAGGACCAGATCTCGCTCACGACGACGAATCTCGACCTCGGCATCCGCTGCAAAATCAAAGCCGAGGTGAAGGAAACCGGCGCCGTGACGCTCCCCGTCAAACGCCTCGCCGGCATCGTCCGCGAATTGCCCAATGTCGACGTCTCCGTCGACGCCTCGCCGAATCACCAGGTCAAGGTGACGTCCGGTGGCTCCAATTTCCGCATCATGGGCATCGGCAAGGAAGAGTTTCCCCCGCTGCCCGAATTCGGCGACGAAAAGGCCTACACGCTCGAGCAGGGCGAGCTCACCTCGATGCTCAAGAGCGTCGCCTACGCGCAGTCGTCCGACGAGACGCGCTACATCCTCAACGGCGTCTATTTCAACTTCAAGGACGGCAAACTCTCGCTCGTCGCCACCGATGGCCGCCGCCTCGCGCTTATCTCAAAGGAGATGGACGTGCCCGCCGCCAGCGCCGGCGCGATCATCCTTCCCGCCAAGACCGTGGGCGAACTCCTCCGCCTCCTCGACAAGGGCGAGAAGGTGAAGATCAACTTCAACGAGCGCCGCGCCGCCTTCCAGATCGCGACCGACAAGGACACCAGCGGCCTCATCGACAGCGTTTACCTTTATTCGAAGGTCGTGGAGGGCAACTACCCGAACTACCAGCAGGTTGTCCCGAAAGAGACCCACCAACGCATCAAGCTCGAGCGTGAGCTTTTCCTCCAGTGCGTGCACCGCGCCGCGCTCGTCTGCTCCGAGAAGTCCAATTCGGTGAAGATCAAGCTCAGCAGCAACCTCCTCGAGATCACGGCGCAAAGCCCCGATTTCGGCGAGGCGCACGAGTCGATGGCGATCGGTTACAGCGGTCCCGACCTGCAAGTCGCGTTTAACCCGACCTTCCTCATGGACCCGCTCCGCGCGCTCACGAAGGACGAAGTGTTCTTCGAAGTGAAGGACGAGGTCAGCCCGGGTGTGTTCAAGACGCTGGAGAGCTTCCTCTGCGTCATCATGCCGGTGCGCCTGAGCTAAGGCTCGGCTCGTTCCGCTCAAAGGCACGACGCGCGCCGCACCGTGGCGCGACCCGGTCCGGACCTTGTCCCGACTCGGTGCAGACCTCGTCCCGACTCATTTGTTTGTCATCCGGAGCGCGGTCTTTCCTGCCCGCTGAAGAATCTCCTTTCTCCCGGCAGGGCGGACCATAGCGTCATCGGCCGCGGTTTGTCCGCGTTCCGACTTCCATGCCCGTTTCCTATCTCGTTGTTGGCGCCGTCGTGCTGTCGCTGGTGTTGATGCAGATCAACGCCCGTGCCGCGTCTCCCCTGCTGTCGATCGCTGATCGCTGGCTGCGCTGGCTGATCTTCTCGTTGGGCGGGGCGGAGTTGAACGCCTATTTCGAGTGGATCGATCGCCCCTACGCGGTGGTTGCGGCGACGTGTTTCCTCGGGTGGTTCCTGTTGGAAACGGCATTCAACTGGATGCGTATTCACGCGCTGAGCGTCAGTCCGCTGCCGCTGTTTCCGCACTATGAGCTGAACCAGGAAGGCGACGAGTGGCCGATTCAGTCGCGCATGTTGCGGGTGCGCGAATGGCTGCGCGCGCAGGGCTTCAAGCAGGTCCAGGCGCTCAAGGCTGAGATCGGTGGCGGGATTTTCCTGCGCGTATCCGTTTTTCAGGACGCCGAGGCCACGACGCGGATCCATGTGACGTTCATCCCGCAGGCGAGCGGCGCGATCACGGTGTGCTACGGGTTTACCTCACTCACGGCGGACGGAAGCCGGTTCGTCACCGACAATCTCTACGTGCCGTTTGCGGGCTTTTACCCCGAGTCGTGGTTCGTGGAGCGCAGTCCCTGGCGGCGGTCGCCGGAGGTGTTGTGGAAGCGGCACCGGGCTCGGCTGAATCGGGCGGGTGCGATGCCCGTGCCGTTTGAACTCGATCCGCTGAGCGACCAGAACTCTTCGCAACAGGAACTGGACCGGCTGAACACGGAGCTCGGCTTCCTCCATGTGCCCGCGGAACGCGAGAACCATGGCAAAATCACCCACGAGGGCCGCTACCGTGTGTGGAAGGAGATCTGGATGCTGAACTATCTCGGCTGCGCGATGCGCTACGACTGAGGAGGAATCGGCGTGTCCGGCAGTGTCTTGGGCCGCGTGCGCAATATCGGCAGCTCAAGTCGCCGGAGTTCCTCGATGAGTCGCTCGCGATTTTGCCGGAACCAGCTGTCGTCGATCTTGCCCTCCACCTCCAGGAAGCGCCAGCGGATGAGGTGGGTGGTGATCCCTTTCGTTTTCGGATCGCGGTCGAAACGGTGCAGAATCACCTCCTGGCCGGCGGGATTCGAACTGAAGACCACCGCTTCCATCACGAGCTGGTTGGCATTTCCCGATGTGCGATGAGTCTGCACTTTTTCGGTCAGGCGGGGAGTGATGCTCATCACCCAGCGATCGCGCGCGGTTTGCAGGTTCTTCATCTTGGGCCAGTAGGCCACCTCCATGCTGGACATCGCCTCTTTCGGGCCGGCTCCGTCCAACGTGTAGATGTTCATGGCCGGGTCCGTCGATGCCGGGCCCGCATTGAGCAGAAATAGCTTGTAGGTGCTCTCGCTGAATTCAAACGACGGGATGTCGTCATCCGCCCCCAAAAGGGGCAGCAGCGTGCCGAGAAAACAGAGGAGAAGTTTGGCCAGGGAGCGCATCCGAAGAGGGGTCGGGTTCTCCTCTTACCAAGCGCACTCGGCGCGCCTCGCGCAACCGGGAAAACACGACGCGCCGACGTGACGCTCCAGCCGAGCTTCGCTGGACCGCGCGGCCTAGCCGCCGATGTAACTCATCTCCACCTTCTCGCGCGTCTCCCCGTGGGACAGGAGTTCCGCTCGCTCGTCGCTGTAGCGATCCATGCGGCCCGCCCACACGCGTCGCAGATACGATTGCAACTCCCGGTCGTCCGCCCCGGCGCGCAGGCACCCAAGCACGTCCCAACCCAGCGAGGCGAAGAGACACGTGAACAACTTCCCGTCGGCCGACAGCCGCGCGCGGTGACAGTCGCGGCAAAACGGTTCCGTCACCGAGCTGATCAACCCGATCTCGCCGCTGCCATCGAGATACCGGTAACGCGAGGCGACTTCGCCGCGATAGGCAGGGTCCACCGGCTCGAGCGGCCACACCGCGTGGATGCGTTCGACGATCTCTTTCGCCGGCATCACGCGATCGCGCGACCAGTGGTTCGTGTTGCCCACGTCCATGAATTCGATGAACCGCACCGCGTGACCGCGCGTGCGGAAATACTCGCAGATCCGGAGCAGCTCACCGTCGTTCACGCCGCGCTGAACGACGGTGTTGATTTTCACTCTTAGCCCGATCGCCGCCGCGGCATCGATGCCCCGCAGCACGCGATCGACCTTGAACCCAAGACCGTTCATCCGGCCCGCGATCGTCGGCTCGAGTGCGTCGAGCGAGACGTTGAGCCGATCGAGTCCCGCATCGCGGAGCGCAGCAGCGCGCTGTTCGAGCAACCAGCCGTTCGTGGTGAGCGCCACATCCTGCACGCCGAGCTCGTGTTTCAGCACGCGCACAAACTCCGGCACGTCGGTCCGCAGCAACGGTTCGCCGCCCGTGAGCCGCACTTTCTCGACGCCCAGGGAGCGAAACGCCCGCACGATCCGCACGAGTTCGTCCAACGCCATGAGTTGCGGATCGCGCAAGAACGCGTGGTTCGGCCCGAAGACCTCCTTTGGCATGCAATACGGGCAGCGGAAGTTGCAACGGTCCGTGACCGAGATGCGCAAATCGCGCAGTGGACGTTGATGTTGATCAAGGAGATTTCCCATGCGACGGGTGCAGCCGGTGTGGACGCCCAGTGTTCCGCGTCTCGCCCGACCCGCAAGCAGGCAGCGGTGGGAAAAACCGCGCCTGCACCTGTCCCGATTCAGGCGGGGGCCTGCGGGCGGCTTCGTCGCGCTAAGAAACGGCTCACCAGCAGCCCGCCGAGCAGGGTCGCTCCCGCCCCACCGATGACGGCGGGTTCCGGGATGGGAGAGACAACGATCGGACCGGGCGGCAGGATGTCTGGCGGGTTGAGGCCCAGATCGAGGAGCCATCCCTCCTGGACGTTTTTCTTGTATCCCATCCCGACCACGAACCTCCCGTCGGTTGACATCGCAAACGGCAGGAGAAACGTCCATCCGGCCATTTCGGATTCGAGACCGTAATCCTCCCTCAACACGCCGAGCAACGAGCGGATACCGGATTCTGGGGTCCACGCGAAATTGTTGCCCAGCACGAAGCTTCCATCGTTCGAGATCACACGCGGAATGTGGTCGTAGCCGAGGTCGATGAATCCCCCGGTTTCGCTCCAAAGGAATCCGTTTTCTGACGAGAGCGCCGTGCCGACGCCGCCGATTTGGTTCCCGTTGCTACTCACCGCGGTCGCGAGAAGAGACCCGCCTCCGATCGCCTGCATTCCCGTGGCTTCCGTCCAGCGAAAGGCGTCTCCCACCGTGCCGCCCACGATGGTGCTGCCGTCTCGCGAAATCGTGAACGCACTGACCGTGCCCGGGCCCAGCGATCCCAAGCTCACATTCCCGCTGCCCTGCGTCCAACGGTAGGCTTCAAAATGCTGATCGGGCGCTGGAAAAAGAGCGTCCCCGATCACGACAGACCCATCTCCCGACACACCCTTCGCGGACGCGTAATAGGCGCCGGGCAGCGTGCCGAGATCCACCATGCCGGTCTCGGCTGTCCAGCGATACGCTTGGGCCGTGCTTCCATAAATCGTGCCGACTACGACGGAGCCGTCGGCGGAAATTCCCGAGGCCCACGTCGACGACGAGCCGGCGGGATTTCCCAAGCTCTGCGAGCCGCCGCCAGCTGACCAACGCACCGCGCCAAACGTGCTGGCCGGGCCAGTGCCATCGGGTTCGTGATAGCCGACACCGGAGACGTATTGGCCGTCGTCGGACACACCGGTGGCGAAAGTGACCGCGGTGCCGAGCCCGGTAAACGTGACCTGGCCAGACGCGGCCGCGGAAAAGAAACAGGTGGCGGAGACGACGAGCGACGGCAGGGCCGCGCGGAAGTTTCGAGGCGAGATCAGCGTTTTCATGGTCGTGGTCGATGGGCGACGGGGAGGGGGTTCTCGATCATCGCGGGACGCGACTCGGAGAAGTATCAGGGCCGTGCTGCCGCCTGCATCAGCGGCCTTGGGGGCAAAGAGTAGGCCTTACGCTGGGCACCTGATGCCGCGCCCCGCAGCTGGGCTCTAAACCTGCTTGCAGGGTTCCACTCGCGATGACATCGGCTTCCCCGGAATTTTCGTCTCCTCCCTGCGCTCTCCCCGATCACCGCGATCCGTCGCGTCTCATGCTCACCCCCGCCGACGCCGAGAAACTCATTTTGGCCAACCTCGCGCCGCTTCCGCGCGAAGATTGCCCGCTGGCTGCGGCCCACGGCCGGGTCCTGCGTGTCGCGCTCACAGCCGATCGCGACCTGCCGCCTTACGACCGCGTGACGATGGACGGCTATGCGTTACGCTCCTCCGCCCTCGCCGCCGGAGTCCGCACTTTTCGTGTCGAGGCCCTGCAGGCCGCGGGCATGCGCCCGTTCAAGCTGGGCGAGGCCGCCGACACCTGCATCGAAGTCGCCACGGGCGCAGTCCTGCCGGAGGACGCGGACTGCGTCGTGCCCTACGAAGACGCGACGCGCGAGGCTCATCGCATCACGCTGGCGCCAGATGTTTTGCCTTCGCCTTATCAATTCGTGCATCGCCAGGGCAGTGATCATCCTGCGGGCGAACCCATTGTGCCGGCCGGCACGAGGTTGACTTCGCGCGAGATCGCCGTGGCCGCGGCGGTGGGCGCTGCCAGCGTCACCGTCGCGCTCTCTCCAAAAATTGCGGTGGTCGCCACCGGTGACGAACTCGTCGAGGTCGGTTCGCCCGTATCGCCTTTTCAGATACGCCGCAGCAACGACTATGCGTTGCGCGCCGCCCTGCACGCCTCGGGCTACACCCGCGTGGACCGTTTCCATTTGCGCGACATCCGCCACGAGATCGAGCACCTGCTCTGGCACATCGTCGCCGAATACGACGTGATCCTCATCACCGGCGGAGTTTCCAAGGGCAAATTCGACTTCCTGCCGACCGTGCTCGAGACACTCAAGGTCCGGAAAGTTTTCCAAGGCGTCGCCCAACGCCCCGGCAAACCATTTTGGTTCGGTCTGACGCCACGCCACACGCCGGTGTTTGCCCTGCCCGGCAATCCCGTCTCCGCCTGCACCTGTTTGCATCGTTACGTGCTGCCGGCGCTCGACCACGCGAGTGGCGTCGCGCCGCGGCCGCTCCGCACCGTCGCGCTGACGGCACCGGTTGCGTTCAAGCCTGCGCTCGCGTATTTCCTTCCGGTTGCGCTCTCCAGCGGGCCGCGCGGCGAATCGCTCGCGACGCCGCATGCCGCCAACACGTCGGGAGATTTCGCCGGACTGATCGGCACCGATGGCTTCGTCGAGTTGCCGCCGGGCCCCGCGGAGTTTCCCGCCGGCACCGTCGTGAGCTTCCGCCCGTGGTTTTGAACGCACACTCCGGGTTCGCACCGCGCGGCGGATCCGTTACCGTGGCGTTCTCCCGCGCGCCATGAGCCAAAAAACCCTCTCCCACCTCGACGCCCAAGGTCAGCCTGCGATGGTGAATGTCGGGGAGAAACCAATCACCCGGCGCACCGCCGCTGCAGTCGCCATCGTTTCCCTGCCGCCGGAGCTCGCGACGCTTCTGAAGGACGGCGAAATCAAGACGAAGAAAGGGCCGATTTTTCAAACCGCCGTGCTCGCGGGCGTCATGGGAGCGAAACGCACGAGCGAGTTGATCCCGCTGTGCCACCCGCTGGCCCTCGACGATTGCCAGATCGAGATCAAACCGGACACCGAGCATCGCAACGTGAGCATCGTGTGCCGCGTGCAAACCCACGCGAAGACCGGGGTGGAAATGGAAGCGCTCACGGGCGCCACGATCGCTGCGCTCACGCTCTACGACATGGGCAAGGCCGTCACGCAGGGCATCGTGGTCCGCGAAGTGAAGCTGCTCGAGAAAACCGGCGGCAAGACCGACTACCGCGCCGAGCCCGCCGAATATTGAACCTGGCCCCGCCGCACGTTGGCACGACCCGGTCCGCGACGCGGTCGCGGCTGTGGACGGATCGTGGCTCGATCCGGTCCGGACTTTGTCCCGACTCGGGACGCACGCTGGCTCGACGTGGTCCGCTCCGGGGAACGTCTCCAGCCGCCGTGCTGCGCTTGGGTTTGAGTTTTCCGCGAATCACGGCTTCGTGGCTGCCTTCGCGAATGAAGACTTTGCGCATCCAATACTTCGCCCTGCTCCGCGAACAGCGCGGGCTCACGCAAGAGCAGATCGCGACCGACGCTGCGACGCCGCAGGCGCTCTATGAAGAGCTGCGCGTGCGTCACGGATTCACGCTGCCCGCCGATCGCGTGCGTGCGGCCATCAACGGCGAGTTCGCGTCGGCCGATGCGCTGCTACGTGAGGATGACGAGATCGTTTTCATCCCGCCGGTCGCGGGGGGTTGAGCCATGTTTCGCATTTCCACCACGCCGATCCATCCGGCCGAGTTGAAACCGCTGCTCTCCGATGCGCACGCGGGCGCGTGCGTGGAATTCGAGGGGTGGGTGCGCAATCACAACGAGGGCCGGCCCGTGCTCGCGCTGGATTACGAGGCGTTTGCCCCGCTCGCAGAAAAAGAGGGGGAACGCATTCTCGCGGAGGCGAAGACGAAGTTTCCGATTTGCGAGGCGGTGTGCGTGCACCGCGTGGGTTCGCTCGCGATCGGAGATCTCGCAGTGTGGGTGGGTGTGTCGTCGGCCCATCGAGGCGCGGCGTTCGACGCGTGCCGCTACATCATCGACGAAGCGAAGGCGCGCGTGCCGATCTGGAAAAAAGAACACTACGCTGACGGCAGCAGCGACTGGGTGAATTGCGCGACGCGGCCGCCGGCCGGCGGCTAGCACGCGGGCGTTTTATACCCGTATTCGCGCCGGCTTCTTTCGTGGCTCGGCGCCGGATTGCCCGTTGCGGGTGTGATGCGTGCCGACTTACGTGAGGGCACACACATGTCCGCTGTCGCCCCAGCTTCGCCCACGAAGTCCGGTGCGCGTGAGGCCGTCTTCACGGTTCGCGCGTTGACGAAGACCTATGGCCAAGACGAGGCGGCGGTGCATGCGCTCGCGGGCGTCGACCTCGAACTCTATCGCGGCGAACTCGTCGTGCTGCTCGGCCCATCAGGCAGCGGCAAATCGACGCTGCTGAATCACCTCGGCGGGCTCGATACGCCGACCTCCGGCACACTGCGCTATCGCGGCACTGACCTGGCGTCGGCCGATGAAGCGGGGCTGACGGCGTTTCGGCGCGACGCGGTGGGATTCGTTTTTCAATTCTATAATCTGATTCCGAGTCTGACGGCGCGCGAGAACGTGGCGCTCATCACCGAGATCGCCCGCGATCCGATGCAGCCGGAAGATGCGCTTCAACGGGTCGGGCTCTCGCCGCGATTGGATCATTTTCCCGCTCAGCTTTCCGGCGGCGAGCAGCAGCGCGTGGCGGG
>JAEYQF010000279.1 GCA_023410155.1 Verrucomicrobiota bacterium
ACGCTGCTCCTCGGCGCCACCCGCATAGGCCACGGCGTGAATCTCCTAAAAGATCCCGACACACTCCTGCTGCTCCAGCACAGCCAGCGCACCCTCGTTGAAGTAAACCTGATCTCGAATCAGCTTCTTGAATACACGCCCGACATCACGAAGCACCCGTTCCCGGAGTTTCTCCGCACCGGCGTGCCCGTTTGCCTCAACACCGACGACCGCGGCATGTGGGACTCCAACATGACCGACGAATACTACACCGCGGTCACCACGTTTAATCTCTCCTGGGACGAAGTCGTGCAACTCGGCCGCAACTCCCTCGCCCACGCCTTCGTGCAACCCGCAGTGAAAGCCAGACTCCTCACCGACTACGAAACCCGCGTGAAAGCCTTCGAGAAGAAATACGGCGACGCCAACGTCCCGCTTTCCGCCGCCCTCAGCCAGCTCACGCGGTTGCAGCCCGTCGCCTACGGCTACGCCAAGCGCACCTGGAATCTCAGTTTCGAGTAAGCGCGGATTCGTTTTCGTGCGGGCCGACGATGGAGCCCGGTGGTTTCTTTATGCGCGGCCGGTCCAACCGCCGGAGAGGACGCCCGGCTCCGCCACCGACCCATTTTTTCGCTACAGCTCACGCAACTGCCTCCGTGCTCCGATCGTGCCCTTGCTCGTGATCCGGCTTCGATTCGGTCAAGAGCACGATTACGATCACGCGCACGAGGCTTGTAGTGCCCCCGGTCCACACCATGGCTCGACGATGTCCCACTTCGGGACGCACGCGGGCTCGACTTTGCCTAACGTGGCGTGCGCCATGCCGCACTCCGCACCTACCCGTTGCAAAACGTCGTCCGCCTCGATCCGCACCGCGGCACACCCGATCCATGCGGCGGTGCGGATCGTTCACACGTCGCCGCGAGTCGGTCCAAACCTCGCCGCGAGTCGGTTCACATGGCGCAGCGACCCGGTCCAAGCTGTAGCGCGAGCCGGTTCACACTTTGGCACGACCCATTCCGGTCATTGGCGCAACTCGGCCCAGACCTCGGACCGCCTCTCGGCCCCTTAGCCACGGCTCCAAATTCTCGCTCGCGTCCGCCCGCGACAACGTCAACCAATAGTTGACATGGCCAATCCCACTCACCCGAGACTCGAGATCCCCGCCAAGGTCGCGGAGCTGCTGGCCGCATCCGCCGCAGCGATCACCAAGCACTCCACCAAAGCCGCGTTTCGACTTACGACGACTAAGACCGCCAGCGGCCGCACACTCCGCCCGGGCAAGGACACGCCGCTTTGGAATGCCTTGCGTGAGGAACTCAAGGAAGAGCTGAAAGGCTACGGCAGACAGGTGACACTCGCGCGCCTGCTCGGCGTCCCGAGGCAGAGTATCCATAGTGTCATTACACGCGGCGACCGCATGCCCGACGCCGAGCGCACGCTCCAGATGATCGCCTGGCTCAGCGCCGTTCGCTCCGGCCAGCGGCCCAGCTGATTGGGATCCAAGCTCCAAGCGCAACGTCGACCCTTAGCTGACGTTGTGGTGGTTGTCTTCGACGAGGCGAAGGCGATGCGCGCGGGTTGGCCGTGAGTGCGTTGGGCGCAGATTTGCGCGTCGATCAACCCGGCAACGCACCAGCTCGTTTACGGCCGACGGCCCGCAGGCCGTTCTTCGGCGCAAAGATCAGGGCCAACACGAAGAGCAGCGCCTGCAGAAGCACGATGCAGGCTCCCGTGGACGCGTTAAGGAAGAAGCTCACGTAAACGCCCACGAAACTGGAAACCACCGCCGAAGCGGCCGCGATTATCATCATCCGTTCGAAACGATCGGTGAGCAGCAGTCCGATACAACCGGGCGCGACGAGCATCGCGATCACGAGGATGATTCCGACCGCCTTCAGCGAGACCACGATCGTCACGGCGAGGAGCGAAAGCAGGAGATAATAGAGCACGCCATTGCGCAGACCGACCGTGCGGGCGTGGCCCGGATCGAAACAAAAAAGCAGCAGGTCACGGCGCAACGCGAGCACGATGGCGAGCGTGATCCCCGCAACAATCAGCGTGTCGCGCAGGTCACCTTCCGCGAGGCCGAGGATGTTGCCAAAGAGAATGTGATCGAGGTGCAGATCGCTTTTCACCTTGGTGAACAGCACGAGGCCGAGCGCGAAAAGCCCCGTGAAAACCACGCCCATCACGGTATCCTCCTTCACGCGACTGTTGGCCTTGATGAATCCCGTGAGCACCGCGCACAGCAGGCCGGAACAAAACGCGCCAATCGCGAGCGGCGCGCCCACCACATAGGCGACCACGATGCCGGGCAACACCGCGTGCGAGATCGCGTCGCCCATCAGCGACCAGCCTTTCAGGACGAGATAACACGAGAGCACCGCGCACACGGCGCCGACCGCAACGGCGGCAATCATAGCTTCAACCATGAAAGGAAATTGGAACGGCTGAACGAGCGCACTCATGGCGTGGCGAGCGCGGCCGCACGCCGTCGGGCGCGGGCGGCAAGCATCCCGTGTTTCGGGCCGAAGATCAGCGCGATCACGAAGAGCGCACTTTGCAGCGTCACGATACAGCCCCCCGTCGATCCGTCGAAGAAGTAGCTCGCGTAAGCTCCGACCAGCGAGGTCATGGCACCCATGAGGACGGCGATCGAGATCATGCGCCCGAAACGATCCGTCAGCAGGTAGGCGGTGGCGCCGGGCGTCACGAGCATCGCGACCACCAGAGCCGCACCGACGGTTTGGAGGGAAGCGACGGCCGTCGCTGAAAGCAACGCGAGCAGCAGCATGTGCAGCGCCGTGGTGTTCAGGCCCATCGCACGCGCTTGATTGGGATCGAAGCAAAACAACATCAGGTCGCGCCATTTCAGGCCTAGCACGAGCACCGTCACGGCCGAGATCGCGAGCATTTGTCGGACGTCTGCATCGGAGATGCCGAGGATGTTGCCGAAGACGATCGTGCGCAGATCGACCTCACTCGGGAAAAGCGAGATCAGGAACACACCCAGGGCGAAGAACGCCGTGAATACCACGCCGATCACGGCATCTTCGCGCAGCTTGGTCTTCTTCTTCACGAATCCCATGCCCGCGGAGGCGAGCAGCCCCGTGGCGAACGCGCCGACCGCGAATGGCCAGCCCACGTAATACGCCACGGCGACGCCCGGGACCACCGCATGCGAGATCGCGTCGCCCATAAGCGACCAGCCCTTGAGCGTCACGAAACACGAGAGGAACGCGCACACCGCCCCCACCACGCCGCTGACCAAAATGGCCTTCAGCATGTAATCGTAACGCAGCGGGAGCGACAGTGTCTCGAGCAGCTCCATCACTCGTCCTCTTCCCCTTCGGCGCGTTTCTTGACGACGTCTTCGCGGCCGCGCCGTTCGCTGTATTCCACGTGTCCGCCTTTTCCGAATACAAGCGGGCGCTCGTCGTCGGTGAGGAGCGTCACCGCACGACCATCATGTTTCTGCACGGTGGATTCACCAAAACGGAAATGCCGCAGCACGCCGCCGAACGCGTTCAACAAGTTCTCCTCCGTGTAAACGTCCGCCGTGGGGCCCGCAGCGAGCACCGTGCGTTTGATGAGCACCACGTGATCGCAATACTCGGGCACCGAACCGAGATTGTGCGTCGAGACCAGCATGATCCGGCCTTCGGCGCGCAGCTCACGGAGCAGCGCGATGATCGCGAGCTCGGTGTTCACATCGACGCCGGTAAACGGCTCATCGAGCAGGATCACGCGGCCCTGTTGCGCGAGGGCGCGGGCCAGAAAAACGCGTTTGCGCTGTCCGCCGGAGAGTTCCCCGATCTGGCGCTCACGATACTCCCACATGTCGACGCGGCGCAGACTCTCCTCGACGATGCGGCGGTCCTCCGCGCGTGGAATGCGGAGAAAATTCATGTAGCCGTAGCGGCCCATCATCACGACATCCTCCACGCTCACCGGGAAGCTCCAGTCGACCTCTTCGGCCTGCGGCACGTAGGCGACAAGGTTCGCCTTCAGCGCCTCATGCACGGTGCGATCGGCGATCTGCACGCGACCGGCCGCCGGACGCACGATGCCCATGATGGCTTTGAACAACGTGGACTTGCCGCTGCCATTGATGCCCACCAGTGCGCAGATGGTGCCGGCCTCGAGGGTGAAAGACGCATCGCGCAGACCGACGTGCCCGTTGGGGTAGCTCACGGTCACGCGATCGACGCGGACCTCGAGCGGCGGTTGCGAAACGAGAGAACCGGCGGACGTGCTCATGGGCCGATAAAACCTTTCACGACGGTGGCGGCATTATACTCCATCAGCTTCAAGTAGGTCGGCGCCGGCCCCTTTGCCCCTGTGAGCGAGTCCACGTAAAGCACGCCGCCGTAGCGCGCGCCGGCTTCCTTGGCGACCTGTCGTGCGGGTTTGTCGCTGATCGTGCTCTCACTGAACACGACCGGTATCCGGTTTTTGCGCACACCATCGATCACCTTTTGCACCTGTTGCGGTGTGCCCTGCTGGTCCGCGTTTACCGCCCAGAGGAAAAGCTGCTTCATCCCGAAGTTCTCCGCGAGATAGGGGAACGCGCCCTCGCTTGTCACCAGCCAGCGCTGCTCGGCCGGGATGCGCTCGAGCTCGGCGCGAACGGTGCGCTCGAGCTCCGCGAACTTGGCCGCGTAGTTCCTCGCGTTCTCGTTGTAGGTCGCCTCATTGGCCGGATCGATCTGCACCAGCGCGCGACGGATGTTCTCGACGTAGATCACCGCGTTTCGCGGCGACATCCACGCGTGCGGGTTGGGTTTTCCCGTGTAAGGGCCTTCCTCGATTCCGATCGGTTCGACGCCTTCGCTGAGGACCGCGCTCGGCACGCCCTGCAGGTTGCGGAAAAAGCGTTCGAACCAGCGCTCGAGATTGAGCCCATTCCATAACACGAGATCGGCCTTCTGCGCTTTGACGATGTCCTGTGGCGTCGGCTCGTAACCGTGGATCTCAGCGCCGGGTTTCGTGATCGACTCCACGATCGCGGCATCGCCCGCGACGTTTTGCGCCATGTCTTGGATGATCGTGAACGTCGTCACGACCCGCTTCTTCGCCGCTGCTTCCAACGGCCAGGCCAGAACTGCGATCGCGAACACCCACGTGAAGGGGACGTTTTTCAAAGGCCACCCGGTTGTCGAAGCGCCCAACGGACCGGCTGTCATCCAGCGTTTCCAGTCTCGTGCTCGATAGAACATAGGTAGACGAGCAAACAACGTGATTTTGATTAGTCAAAATGTTTCTTTGGTTGCCTCAAAGCACATCCGCCTCAATTGTGCCCCCGTGGCCTCCGTGGCGGTTGAGAACTACCTCAAGCACATCCTGCTCCTCTCGGAGCAGGCCGGGGGACTCGTGTCCATGGGCGCGTTGGCGGCCTCACTCGAGGTCGTGCCCGGCACCGCCACCACCATGGTCAAAGGCCTCGCTGACGAGGGGCTGGTGGAGCACCGCCCGCGCCAAGGGGTGAAACTCACCGCCGCGGGCCGGCGGGTCGCCCTCAATGTCCTCCGTAAACACCGACTCGTGGAGACATTCCTCGTCAACGTGCTGAAGATGGACTGGGCCGACGTGCACACCGAGGCGGAGCAACTGGAGCATGCGATCTCCGATGAAGTGCTGGACCGACTCGATGCGCTTCTTGGTCACCCGACGAGCGATCCTCACGGAGATCCCATTCCAAGTTCTCAGGGGAAACTAAGTTCGCAGGTATATGCGACGCTGGCGACGTGCATGCTCGCAAAGCCGTTGCGCATCGTGCGCGTGACGGATCAATCCGCGGAGTTCCTGCAATTCTCTGAGCAAAACCTGCTCCGCCCCGGCGCCACCGTGCGAGTGGTCGATCGCAATCTCGCCGCCGGCCTCGTGACGTTGAAGAACGCGGATTCGACGCCCATCGCACTTAGCCTCGCCGCTGCCGGAAGGATTCTGATCGAGCCAGCGCGCTGAGATACGGTCTTTCTCGCCCTCACCTCGCCTCAGTTCGGTCTGGGTCGCGCCAGAGTGCAGACACGGTCGAGGCACAATGCGGACCGGGTCGGGACAAGGTGCGGATCGACCCGAGCCACATTCCGGCTCGAGTCCAGCCCCGGCGCGACCCTGGTTTGGCCTTGCCGGCAGTTTTCCGCTGCGGCCATGCTGCCGCGCGATGTCCACCTCGTTCGCGCGCGGCGTCCTGGCGATCACGTTGGTTTTCTTTGCGGCCTTCTTCGCCTGGCCGATCTGGCAGATCATCCGCGGCGGGTTCGTCGACGCGGACGGACGTCTCACCTTTAGCTATGTGGCTGCGCTGTTGAGCGATCGCACCTACCTGCTCGCGCTGCAGAACTCCTTCCTGCTCGCGTGTGCCGCCACGACGCTTGCGATGCTGATCGCGGTGCCGCTCGCGTGGATGAGCGACCGCTTCGTCTTCCCCGGCAAGGGGCTGCTCGCGTCGTTGATTCTCATCCCAATGATCCTGCCGCCGTTTGTCGGCGCGATCGGCATCAAACAGATTTTTGGGCAATACGGCGCACTCAACTCGCTGCTCATCGCGATCGGCGTGCGGCCGGAGGGATGGACGTTCGACTGGTTCGCGGCGCACCAATTCTGGGGCGTCGCGGTCGTCGAGGCGCTGTCACTCTACCCGATCATCTACCTCAACGTCGTCGCCGCGCTGGCAAACATCGATCCGGCGATGGAGGAGGCAGCGCAGAATCTCGGTTGCACGGGCTTCCGGCGTTTTCGACGCATCACGCTGCCGCTGATCCGGCCCGGATTGTTCGCGGGCGGCACGATTGTGTTCATCTGGACGTTCACCGAGTTGGGCACGCCGCTGGTCTTCGACTATGCGCAGGTCACGAGTGTGCAGATTTATTACGGGCTGAAAAACATCAGCGGCGATCCGTCGCCGTTTGCACTCGTGGCGATCATGCTCGCGAGCTCCGTGCTGCTGTATGCGGTCGGCAAAGGTCTCTTCGGCTCCGCCGGTCACGCCATGATGGCGAAGGCCACGAGTTCGGGCGGGCCGAAGAAAATCTCCTCCGCACGTGCGTGGCTCTGCACGGCAGCGTTTGGTGGCGTGACGTTTCTCGCGATCCTGCCCCACCTCGGCGTGACGCTCGTGGCGTTTTCCCGCGAGTGGTATGGCACGGTCGTGCCGCACCATTACACCCTGGAGAACTTCCAACTCGCGCTCGGCCACGAGATCACGGTGAGCGCGATCGGCAACAGCCTGAAGTTCGCGAGCATCTCGAGCATCATCGACGTGATCCTCGGCATCGCGATCGCCTACGTCATCGTGCGTAGCAAGATCAAGGGGCGCGCCCTGCTCGATTTTCTCTCGATGATGCCGCTCGCCGTGCCGGGCTTGGTGCTCGCGTTTGGTTATCTCGCGATGTCGCAGGAGGGGAAGTTCTTCTCGTTCATCAATCCCGTGCGAGATCCGACGGTGCTGTTGATCATCGCGTATTCGATCCGGCGTTTGCCGTATGTGGTGCGCTCGGCAGCGGCAGGGTTTCAGCAGACGAGCGAGACGCTGGAGGAAGCCGCGCAGAACCTCGGCAGTCCACCGCTGCGGGCGCTCACCAAGATCACGCTCCCATTGATCACGGCGAATTTGATCGCCGGTGGACTGCTGGCGTTCGCCTTCGCGATGCTCGAGGTGAGCGACTCGCTCGTGCTCGCACAGAAGCAGGCGTTTTACCCGATCACCAAGGCCATCATGGAACTGTTCCAACTGCTCGGCGACGGAAAGTTCATGGCCAGCGCGCTCGGTGTGTGGGCGATGGCCTTTCTCGGGGTGACGATCGTCGGGCTGAGCCTGCTGCTCGGGAAGAAACTTGGAGCGATCTTCCGCGTGTGAGGCGCACGGAGCGGGCGCGAATTAGGTGCGGTCGCGCGTTTCGCGGGGCTCCAGCGTGAGCCCAACCGTGAGCACCGCGACGGCGAGGCCGGCGGTGAAGAGGAAATAGTTTCCGCCGCGGTGGAGTCCGAGCGCTGCGACCAGCACGGGCGCAAAACCCGCGAGGATGCGTCCGAGATTGTAGGCCGCACCGGAGAGCATCGTGCGGTAGCGCGAGAACACTTCGTTGAAATACGCTCCCATCAGGCCAAACGGAATGCCGTTGAGAAACGGCAGCACCAACGCAAACGCGAGTTTCCGTCCAGGCCACGTGCTCGCCCACGCGAAGGCCGAAAGCGCGAGCAGCGCGAACGCATAACCGCCGATCGCGGTGCGCACGCCGAGACGCCGCACCACCCAGGCGCCAAACAACATGCCGGGGGCAACGTTGACCCAGAACAGCACCGTGTAGGCCGGCGACTGGGGAAGCTCCTTGGCGAAGAAGATATTCACCGTGCCGCTCGCGATCGTGAGACTCGCGAGGCAGAAGCACTGCGCAAACGAGACCCAGTCCCCCCCGGACAACCGAGTCGCCGCGGCCGGCGAAGCTTCGAGCGGGATCCGCGTCTCCGCCCGATCTGCGGCCGCCAGAAAGCGCCACCGCACGAATGCCAATAGCGCGATCGGAGGCAGTGAAGCCGCGAACATCCAGCGCCACCCGAGCGTCGGGACCGCATAGCGGCTCGCGAGCGCGGCGAGCAAGCCCCCGAGAATCGAGAATTGCAGCAGCGCGGCGAACCGATACCGCCGCGCACCGCTCACGTGTTCGGCCATGAACGCGTGGCTGATCCCCCACTCCGCCCCGAGGGCGAGCGACGCGATCGCCCGCGCCACGAGCAGCGATTCGTAGCTCCACGCGACGCAGATCCCGGCGATACCGGTCCCATAGACACCGAACACCCACAGCATCATCCTACCCCGGCCGTGCCGGTCCGCCAGATAGCCGAAGATCAGCGCGCCTAGGCCGACCCCCGCGAGCCCGGTGAACTGCAGCGCATTACTCTGCGCGACACTCAGCGCAAACTCGTGTGCGAAGAGTTTCTCCAGGTAAACGAAAAGGTAGAGGTCGTAGTAGTCGAAGAACAATCCGATGAACGCCGTCCAATACACCGCCGCCGGAGAGAGCGGTGCGGGGCAATGCGGCGGGCGGGCGGAGACGCTGGACACAAGGACGTCGTAAGCGGCTCCGGCGCATCTGCCAGTCGAATTCGCGGCCCGCGCCATCCCCCGGCCTCGCCGGGGCCGCATCCCGGCCAGCCGTGTATTGAAAAACCGGAGACGCGGGCGCCGACCGTTTGCGCCTGAGCGGGCCCTTACCGAACTTTTACCAAGAAACCGTAAAATCCCGCGCCGCAGGCGTTTCCCCCTCGCGTGAAGACCTGCGCGACCGATGGTGCGGCGTGTTCGCCTCTCCAGCGTTCATCGGCATTTCCCAGCATGCCCCGAAAAATCAGCTTTCTGAACTACAAGGGCGGAGTCGGTAAGACTTCGCTGATCGTGAACACCGCGGCTTGTCTAGCGCAGCGTGGCAAGCGAGTCCTGCTTTTCGACTTCGACACGCAATCCAACGCCAGCATCTGGCTCATGCGGCTCGATCGGTGGAACAAGCTCAACGCCGACGGCTCGGGTGCGATCTACTCGATCTTCGAACCCGGTCGGGCACGCGTCAGGGACCTCATCGTGCGCGACGTGCTGGAGGGAAAAAGCGGCGAGAAACTTCTCCCCGGACTCGATCTCGTCCCCACCACCTTCAACCTCGTCGACCTCGAGGGAGAGTATCGCAGCGACGACGGGCGCCCCGCCTACCTTTGGTTCCAGGAGCAGCTGGCCGAGGTGGAGCATGACTACGATTTCATCCTCTTCGACTGCCCGCCCAATATCCTGCGAGCGTCGCAGTGCGGTGTGTTCAGTTCGCATGAGATCTTCGTGCCCGCGAATCCGGACGCCCTCAGTCTGATCGGCTTCACGCTGCTGGTCGAAAAGCTGCACAAATTCCAGGCGCTCTCCGCCGGTTTTCGCGACGCCGCGATGGGACCCGCGGCGCAGGTGCAGGGCATCGTGATGAACGCGATCAAGACGGGCACCGACATCGAAGTGCCCCGCATGCGCATGCAGCTTCGGCTTAACCAATTCAAAGCCGCCCGTCGCGTCGCACCGACCGCGCGCATTTTCGACGCCCAAGTGCGGGATGCCATGGTCGTGCGACGAGCGGTCGCGCTCGGTCTGCCGGTCAACCTCGTCGCGCAAGACACGCAGGCCGGCGACTCGGACAACGTGCTCGGCGACTACCGCCGGGTCGCCGACGAGCTTATCCAGTTTTCGGATACACCCCGCTCCCTCCAACCCGCCACTCGATGACTCCTCCCACCGCCGACGTGACTGCCGCCGCCCGCGAATGGGACCAGCTCCGGGCCGCCTTCGCTTCCTCGATCATGATCGACACGTCGCTGTCGAGCCTCGCCCAAAATCTGGACGGCCTCGACTGGCCCGCGGCCGGCGCCCATGAAACCCCCGCCTACTACGTCGACTTCACCTATCAGGAACTGCGTTCGGAGCTCGCGGCACGCGGCCACGCAGCGGCAGTGCCGCTGCTGTTGCAGATCCTCCGTGAGACCCTGGCGTTCGACCAACCCTTCGGCGAGATGGTCACCCAGGCTGAGAACAACGAGGCGCCGCGCGACGCGTTGTTGAGGAATCTCGCCGTTCTCGGCCTTCCCGTCGATTTCCCGCTCGATCTGGTTAGACTCGATCCCACTGCGCGGGACCTGTGCCGGCTCGAGCAGGTGCGCACGCTCGGTCAGTTCGCAGCTTTTGCGCAGGGCTTGTCCCAAAACGTGATCGTGGGCGGTGAATTGAAACGTCTGCTCAATGCTCTGGTGCACACGGACGAGGCGGCGCTCGCGCAGCTCCTGCCCTACCGTCGAGGCGCCAAAGGCGTGCATCTCGCCGAAGCGCTCGCCCACGCGGCGTCGTCGGACGAGCCCGCGATCGCGCTGCGCCGCACGCTGGCTTGGTTCAAGCCGGAGTTCCACCGCTGGCAGGCCGAGATCAGGCACGATCCGCGCCTGCTGCTCCGCGAACTCGCGCTGCTGCGCAACCCAACCGCAGAGGCTCGCGCCGCCGCTCTCATCGGCCCGCACCTTCGTCCGCACGGCGGTGTGTTTGCGCGCCTTCTCCACCTGTTCAAACGAAAGATCTGACCATGAACGAAGCACTCGAGCACCGCACGAATCCGCCGTTCCCCACCCGTCACCCACTGCCGCCGCCCCTCGTTCTCACCCGCCGCGCGCGCGAGCAAAGCAGCCCCGAGGCCCAGCTCTCGCTGGCCGAGTCCGAGCGCATCCTGCGGCAGATCGAGCTCGCGCTGCAGGAACGCGAACGCGCTGTCGTCGAAGCCGAACTCAATCTCGCGGAACGCACCCGTGAACTCGATGAGATGGACGCGCTGCTCCGCGCCCGCGAAGCGCTGCTCGCCTCCTCTCGCCTGCGCGATCGTGATCACGATCGCGTGGTCACCCACCGCGAGGCGCAGGCGTTGCATCAACTGCGCGACGAACTCGACCGCCAGGAGGCAAGTTTACGCGAAGCCCGCGCGGCGCTGCGCGAACGCGAGAAGTTCGTAGAAGACAGTGAGGCCCGACTCTTCGCCAAGGTGCAGGAACAACAGGAAAAGGAACTCGAACTCGAGCAGCGGGAAGAGAACCTCCACGCCCGCCCGCGGGGCGAAACTCCCGCTCCCGGTCCGCGCGACGAGTTTCGCGAATAAGGTTCACTCCTCGGGGTCGACGGCCTGCACGCGGGTGCCTCCTCGCAAACGCCGGTGGCGGTCAGCGCGCGTAATACGCATTGATCTTTTGCGCGACGTCGCGGAAGCCGATGTCTTCGCTGTAGATCGCCTTAAACTCCGCGATCGCCGCCTCGGGATTTCCCATCGCCTCCAGACAGGAGCCGAGTTCATAAACGACGGACTTCTTCGTCTCGTCCATCATCGCGAGCTCCGCTTTCGCCGCGGTGAACTGCGCAACGGCAAGATCGAATAGCCGTTTCGCTTTGAAGCAGCGGCCGAGTCCCGCCAAGGCCGCAATCCGCACCTGCGGATTGCGCTGGGCCTGCTGAAACTGCGCGATCGCGAGATCGATCTGTCCCGTTTCGAGCAGAAGCGTGCCGAGCACCTGGCGGGCCGACGCATCGTTCGGGTAACGGCCCACCACGCGCTGCGCTTCACCCAGTCGGAAAGCGAGCAGCTCACGACGCAACTGCTCGCAGCGTTCGACCATGGGAGCAGAAGTCGGCGCATGTTGGAGGGTGGCTTCGGCGTCTCTCAGCTCGCGCTCAAGCACCGACGCCTGGAGGTCGGACTCGAGCTTCTCCCACGTCGCGTCGCTCGCACCGACTGGTTGTGACCGGGCGCGTCGCACCCAGCTCAGCGCCTCATCGATTCGGCCGGCTTGTCGATGGGCCTGCACCAAGGTCCGGTAGTGATTGAGGTTCGCCGGCTCGCGTTCCACGCGCAAGAGGGCCTCGTCGATCAGACGCTGCGTCATCTCCGCCGAGGTCACGACCTTTGCCGTCTGTTCAAGCGAGAAGGCCTGCGCTTCGTCCTTCAATTTGTCGCGAAAACCGCCGCCCGACTCCCAGTTGCCGCGCGTGAGAGTCTGCGCCACCGACGCACGGCGCATCAAGTTCTGCGCGTCGCCGTCGACAGGCCTGGTCCTCAGGATCGCATCGGCCGCGCGCAGTGCATCAGCGGGACGCTTTGCCGCCAGGTAGGCCTCGCCGAGCTGCAGCAAATTCTCGCGATCGTCGGCGTCGATCTCACGCACAGCCTCGCAGGCAAACGCCGCCGTCTCCGGCAGGTCGAGCGCAAGGGCCGCCTCGGCGAGCTGACGAAGCGCCGCGACACTGAGCGGATTGGCCGCCAGCTGCTTCTCGGCCTGCTCAAGCTGCCGGCGCGGATCCTTGCGACTGGCGCTGAACAGGAACGGAGCCGACGAAAGCCCGCCGAGCGCCTTCGCCATCAGACGGTTCTTGCCGTGGAATAGCTTCAATTGCGCCGCGCGCAGAAGCTTCCGCACGGCCAGGCAGCCCGGCTCGGCTTTCAGCACCTGCTCGCCGGCCTCGATGACGTAATCGAGGTTGCCTCGCTCCAGCGCGACGCGGGCGTTGGCCACGAGTTTTTGCAGCCGGGCATCGAGCGAAGAGATGGAGACTTCGGCCATGAAGCGGGAGACCCGCGGAGTCTCGATCAGGGCCCGGCCGGGTCAACGCCAGAGTCGTCCCCCGCGATTCACAACACCTGCAGGTCCGCGTGGACGGCTGTCTCCAGTTTCCTGATACCGGCGGCGACTGACGCTTCGTCGGGACCTTCGATGAGAAGCCGGATCTTGGCCTCGGTGCCTGAGTAGCGGACCATCACGCGCCCGCCGGCGCCCAGCGCGGCCTCGAGTTCGGCGACCGCGGCATTCACGCGGTGCAAGTGCTCGAGCGGGCGTTTCTCGGCGACCCGCAGCGCCGCCGTCTGCTGCGGGAACTTCCTCAAGCGCTGCCGCAACGCGGAGAGCGGCTCCCCTGTCGCGAGCATCACCTCGATTGTCTTCAGAGCCGCCAGCAATCCGTCGCCCGTCGGCGAGATGTCCGCGCACACGATGTGTCCGCTCGATTCGCCGCCGAGCATCGCGCCCTCGGCGCGCATGCGCTCGATGACGTAACGGTCGCCCACCGGCGTCCGGCAGACGCGACCGCCCGCCGCGGCGATCGCGGCATCGACGCCGAGATTGCTCTGCACGGTCACCACGAGCGTGTTCTTCGCAAGCGTGCCGTGGCGGAGCGCGTGTGTGGCGAGGATCGTCAGGATCTCATCGCCATCGAGCACGTGGCCGTGCTCGTCGCAAAGGATGCAGCGGTCGCCGTCGCCATCGTGGGCGATGCCCATCCGAGCGCCGCGCTCGCGCACGAGCGCCGCGAGTTGTTCGGGATGTTCGCTTCCGACGCCGGCGTTGATGTTCTTGCCATCCGGCGCATCGCCGAGGGAAACGACCTCAGCTCCGAGCGCACGCAGCACGGCCGGGCTCGTGGCGCAGGTGGCGCCGTTGGCCGTGTCGAGCACGATGCTCCAGCCGTGAAGGACATGGGCGCGGAGCAATCCGGACAGCGTCGCGACGTAGTCCGCACTTCCGCTCGACTCGGTCCGCACTTTGTCCCGACCCGGTCCGCTCATGGGCACGACCCGCTCCGGGAGAAGTTTCTCGATGCCCTCCTCCTGGGCATCGGTGAGCTTGAGTCCGCCGGGTCCGAAAAACTTGATGCCGTTGTCCTCGGCCGGATTGTGCGAAGCGGTCACGACGATGCCGAGTGCGCGTCGATCGTTTCGCACCACACGCGAAACCGCGGGTGTGGGCAGCACGCCGAGGAAAATGACCTGAACTCCGCCGGCGTTGAGGCCACGTGCGAGCGCGGCTTCGAGCGCGGGACCGGATTGCCGCGTGTCACGGCCGATGACGACCACGCCCGAGCCTCCCAGCCAGCGCGCGGCGGCGGAGCCGAGTCGCTCGGCGAAATCATCGTTGATCACCGGACCACCGTAGGGTCCGCGGACGCCGTCGGTGCCGAAATAGTGGCGACTCATGAACGAAAGAATTCGCGCGTGGCAGCGATTTTCTTGGCGACCCCGCCGCCGAGCAGCGCTTCGCGAGCCATCGGGAGACCTTCGTGAACGTCAGCCACGCGACCGGTGACCCACATCGCGATGGCCGCGTTGAGCACGATCGTGTCGACAAGGCCTCGGGGTCCGCGGCCTTCGAGCACGGCGTTGACGAGGGCGAGATTGGCCTCGAGATCGCCGCCCACGAGGTCGTCGAACGGCGAACTCACGAGACCGAAATCTTCCGCGCGCCATTCGGCGTTCACGGACGCGAGCCGGCCGGCGCCGCGGACGAAGTTGCGCGTGGCCGTGGTGAGTTCGTCGATCCCGCGCTTCTCGTCGATAATGCCGTGAACAGAGAGCGAGGCGACGGTGCCGAGCTCGTGCAGCGCGGCGGCGAGACGTGGCACCCACGTCGGCGAGAAGACGCCGAGAAGGACGTGAGCAGGTCGGCCGGGGTTGATGAGCGGACCCAGGATATTGAAGATCGTGCGCTGGCCGCGCGTCGCGAGCGTCTTGCGCACGGGCGCGATGTGCTTGAACGCGGGATGATAGGCGGGCGCGAAGAAAAACACGTAGCCGAGCTCGGCGAGTGCAGCGCGGATCTTGTCGGGCGAAGCCGCGAGATCGAACCCCAAGGCGGACAGGATGTCTGCGCTGCCGCACTTGGATGTAATCCCTCGATTGCCGTGCTTCATCACCGTCACACCACAACTCGCCAACACCAGCACCACCATGCTCGACACGTTGAAGCCGCCGGCGTGATCGCCGCCCGTGCCGACGATGTCGATCGCGCGGGCACTCCAGGCCGAAACGCCGGGATCGACCGCACGCGTGCGAAACGCGCGGGCAAAAGCCGCGACTTCAGCTGCGGTTTCACCTTTCTGCGCGAGCGCGGCGAGAAAGTCGCATTTCGAGGATTCGGATACCTCCGGATCGGCCAGGGCGTGAGCGATTCCTTCAATGGAGTCGACGGGCAAATCGCAGCCCGAGGCGAGTGTGGCGGTGAAGTCGGCCAGATGAGACATTCGGGGGACGAGTCAGGCGCGTGTCACCCCGGCCGCAAATAAATTTGCGCCGCCCGCCGAAACTTGAAACCAACGCCCGCGTGCGACGCCTGCTTTCGATCCTCTTCGTTTTGATCACGTTCTCCGCCGTGGCGCAGCCTGCGCCCCCCGCTTCTGAGACGCAGGAGCCGGCGATACGGGCGGGCGCGCCGCTCGCGGAGTTGTCGCTGTTCGACGCCCTGGTGCTCGGCGCAGTCGAGGGCCTGACGGAGTATCTGCCGGTTTCATCCACCGGTCACCTGATCATCGCCAACCACCTCTTGAAGCTGGAGTCGGAGGAACCTTTGCGCGGACCGGATGGCGAAATGCTTTGGTTCAAACCGCCCTCGGAAAACCGGCCCGAAGGCGTGCCACTGACGATGAAACTCGCGGCCGACACGTATGTGATCGTCATCCAGTTCGGCGCGATCGCGGCGGTAGCGTTGCTTTACTGGAAGCAGCTTCGCTCGATGGTGCTCGGACTGTTCGGAAAGGATCCCGCCGGGTTGAAGCTGTTGATCAATCTGATCGTGGCCTTCCTGCCCGCAGCGGTGATCGGACTGCTCATCCGCGATTGGATCGACGCCCTGTTTTCCGTGAAGACCGTGATCGCGGCTCTCGTCGTGGGCGCCTTCTTGATCCTCGCAGCTGAGCGCTGGCGGAAGAAACGCGTTCTTTCCGCGGCGCCGACGAGTGAGCTCTCGGTGCGCCATGCGTTGCAGATCGGAATCCTCCAGTGCTTCGCGATGTGGCCAGGCATGAGCCGGTCGATGATGACGATCATCGGAGGGTATCTGGCGGGACTCGAACCCCGCCGCGCCGCCGAGTTCAGTTTCCTGCTCGGGCTGGTGACGCTGAGCGCGGCGACGCTCTACAAGAGCTATTCCTCCGGCACGGCTATGATCGCGATTTTCGGCTGGTCGCACGTGCTTTTCGGCTGCGTTGTCGCAGCGATCACGGCGGCTCTGGCGGTGCGCTTCTTGGTGGGCTGGTTGTCGCGCCATGGGATGACGGCGTTTGCCTACTATCGGCTCGCGTTTGCCGCGATCCTCGCAGCCCTCACGTGGCTCTAAGCGGGGCCTGCGCTCCGGCGGAGACAATGACGCTTGACGCGTCCAGACCCGCCTCTTTACTCCGAACCTTTTCAATCTGAACCAGCGGCGTTTCTACGGGGCGCCCATAGTCCATTTAAACTCGCACTCCCATGGCCAATCCGAAACGCAAGCAGTCCAAACGCCG
>JAEYQF010000032.1 GCA_023410155.1 Verrucomicrobiota bacterium
CCCGCGCCGGCCGCGCGCTCGCCCAGAAACCAGGCCCCGAAGATCGCGACCCAGACAGGCGCGGTGTATTGGAGCAGGATGGCGTTGGCCGCGGTGGTGAGCTTCGTTGCGGTGCAAAACGTCACTGTGCAGGCCGCGTAGCCGATCGCGCCGATCACCTGGGCGCGGGAGAAGTGAAAGCGCAATCCGCGGCAGGTGAGCAGAAGAAAGATGGCGGCGATCGCCCCGCGCCCCCCGGCCACGGCGAGCGGCGGCCACGTGACGGATTTGATGAGCAGTCCGCCCAAGCTCCAGCAGAGCGCTGCCAGCACGAGCTGGCCCACAGCGCGAGGGTGATCGTTGGAACGCACCCCTCTGCAATGGACCCACGCCGTCTCGTCCGCACGCGCAAAGCGGAGCGCGCCCGACTGCAGGTCGAAACCCTCCGCCACCGGCGCGCCTACGTATTTCTACGCGAAATCCGCTGCCGACACTGCTGGGTGTGCGCGCCCAGCGTGAGCTCTCCGCTTCATGAATGCTCGTCCCATCTACGCCCTCCAAATCCCGGGTCGCCTGGCTCTCGAACTGACGGAAGCCGCCCCGCAATCGATGCAGATCCTCGCACGGCGCCTTGCTCCCCGCGAGGGCCCGCGCACTCAACGGTCGCTCCGCCCGGGCGCGGAGACCCCTCTGTGGAACGCGGTGCGCGCTGCGATCGCGGCGGAGCTCACCCGCTATGGTGACGCCGCGCGTCTGGCCCGATTTCTGGGGCTCTCCCGCCAGCGGTTGCACGAGCTGATCCGTGCTGGCGCAGGAGTGCCGGATGGGGAGCGAATGCTGCTTCTGCTGGTATGGCTGCAGATGCGTGCGGAAAGGCGCACCTATGAGCCGGTGGCGGTCAACCGCCGGCCGCGCGCGGCCCCGGCGTCGCCGGTTCAGCAGAGCGCGACGAACTTCAGGGTGTCAGCCGATGGCAAGAAGTCGATTGCCGGGACGGTGGGGCTCACCGCGGCAGTTGCCGAAGCAGCTCCGTGAATTGGGCGGCAGCCTCGAGCTGTCCGCTCCTGCGCGCTTCCTCTTCGCCGCGCGTGAGCATCACGTGGGCATCTTTGCTGCGTCCGCTCGCTGCGTAGAGTTGGGCGAGGGGCAGCATGGTGCGAACGTCGTTGGGCTGCAGTCGGTGCGATGCTTCCAGGGAGGAAATCGCTTCGGGCAAACGGTTCTGACGAGCGTAAAACGTTCCGAGAAAACCGTGTAGCTCGGCCGAATCGGCAAGGAGGGCCAGACCCTCGCGGCAGGCTTGTTCCGCGCCCACCGTGTTGCCTGCCCTCACGGCGTCGCGCGCGAAGCCGATATGCAACTTCGTCATCAGATCGCGGCTGCTGGCTCACCGTGAAGTCGAGCGCGACTGCACCCCAGCCGACGGCCAAAGCGGCCAGAAAGTGAGGACGACCAAGAGGGGCGTGCGCGTGCCAGCGGGGGCAAACCGCCAGCGTGGACCCTGCCGGTGCCCGCCGCATGCAATTTGTGCTGTCCGGCGCGGGAGGTGCGCACCCCGCCCCTGGCGCGGCAGTGGGCGGGATTGGGCGATTACTTTCGAGCCGAGAAGAGCAGCACCGGTCCGTCGCACCGGGTAACGGCGACCGTTGATGTCGCTCCCGCCTGGCGGATGGCTACCACGGACCGGGCATCCCCTGGAACGACGATGCCTGACTGCGCGGGTGACAGAGGCGTGAAGCCGCCGCGACCGTCGCCTTTGAGCAACAAGCCGAGCCCGCCGTCGAAGCGACCGGTGGAGGGCTCAGGCGCGAAGCTGTTGCCGACGCAGAGCAGGTCGAGTTTGCCGTCGCCGTCCAGATCGTCGGCGACGATGGCATTAATCGGCGCGAGCTGGGCGATCCGTGGGAGCGGCTCGAAGCGGAACGTGCCGTCGCGGCTTTGGCGGAAGATCCCGCTGGCGAGTTCGCTGGCCTCGAGCCGGCGAACGCGGGCGAGGTGTTCGGGTTCGAAGAGGTCGGTGATCGCGGCGGCTGCGTAGGCCTTGTAGGTCGGAAATTTCCGGGTGAGCCACGGGAAGGAGTAGGCGAGCTTGCTGCGGCCGCGCAGGGGACGGAGCGCGCCTTCGGCCCATTGCGCTTCGATGATGTTCTCCTTGCCGCGACCGTCGAAGTCACCGGCGAAGAGCACCGTGGGATGTTCGGCACTGGCGCGGTATTTTGTATTCAAACCTACATTACCGGCGACGATGTCCAGGCGGCCATCGCCATCAACGTCGACGATGTTGAGCGCGCTCCACCACCCGGTGATCGCAGCCAGCCCCGCTTTCTCACTGACGTTTTCAAAGCCGTTGCCCGTGTTGCGGAAGAAAACAACCGAACCCCACTCGAGGGCGAGGATGAGATCCGAGCGCTTGTCGCCATCCAAGTCGGAGAAGACGGCGGCAGTGACCATGCCGATTCCGCGCAGGCCGGGCGCGAGTTCATCCGTGACGTCGACGAGTTTGCCGCCCGTGTTGCGATAGAGGAAGCTGCGCGGGGTGGCCGGATACTTGCCTGGGACAACGCGTCCGCCGACAAACAGGTCTGTTTGCCCGTCGCCATCGAAGTCGGCGGCGGCGGCCGCGGCGGTGCTTTCGCCGTCGGGGGCGAGCACCTCTGCGCCGGCCGCGGTGAAGCTGCCCTTGCCGTCGTTGAGATAGATCCGGTTGTTGAGCATGGCGTCGCCGAGGGGGCGCTGCACGCCGCCAGCGACCAAGAGCAGGTCGGGGTGCTTGTCGCCATTGACGTCGAAGAACAGCGCACCGACGTCGTCGCATTCGGCCTCGCTGGCCCAGGGCTGCGATGGCGCGGGTTTGAACTGGCCGTCGGCACTGCCGAAGAAGAGCTGGCCGGCCTGACCCGCACAACCGGAGACGAAGATGTCCGCGTGGCCGTCACCGTTGACGTCGGCGGTGGCGAGGACCGGACCCAGGCCGTTGAAGCGGCGGGGCAGCAGGCGCTGGCGGTTGAACTCGTCGAAGGGGCGGAGCGTGCTGCTGTGCCTGAGGCCGCGGGCCGCGGCGTTTTCGGTGAACAACGCATCCGGTCGGCTGGCGGGGCGAACCTGCGCCGGCGCGGGTTTGAAGCGCTCGGGGAGCGCAGGCTCGGCGATCGTGAGCACGCGATCCACGGGAAGGTTCTCCAACACCTGCACCTGGCCCCGCGGCCACCGAATCGTGAGTTTCTTGATCGTCGAATCCTGACCGAGGCCGAAGTGGGCCACGGGCGGCTCGCTGGCGACGATGCCGCGTTCCGTGAAGATCTGCCGCACCTGCGTGCCTGCGGTCGCGGACTCGAGGCGCAACTCGGCGCCAATGCCGTCGCGGTTGGGCGCCCGGCCGGCGAGCTTGATGACGACGCGGTGGCCGGCGGTGGTCTTGTTGCGCACGACGGAGACCGGAGCGTTGCAGTTGGCGTAGATGAGATCGAGGTTGCCCGTGTTGAAGAGATCGGCGGCGACACAACCGAAGGCGACGGTGTTCTCGTTGAGACCCCAGGCGTCGGAGACATCCTCGAAACGCAGGTCGCCGAGGTTGCGATACGCCAGCGTGGTTTCGTTGCGCGGCGCCGAGTCCTTCCACACGAGGGCGCGGGCGGTCAGGGTCGGGGCACGATTCTGTTTATCGACGACATCGGCGTCGATGAAGTTGCGGATCATGCCCGCAGTGTAGAACGCGTCGATGCGACCGTCGTTGTCCAGATCCACGAGGCGCGAGCCAAACGTCCAGCCGGTGGCGGCCATGCCGGTGAGGTAGGCGGCTTCCTGATAGCGATCGGTGCCGGAGTTCAGGTAAACGGCGTTCCACATGTATTGCGGAATGAGCTCGGTGACGCGCTCCATCTCCCACAAGCCACGGCCGATTTCCTCCATGCCTGTCATGAATTGCGTGTGATTGCGGTCGCGCATGTCGGTGACGACGAAATCGAGCAGGCCGTCGTTGTTGAGGTCACCGTAGTCGGCGCTCATCGAGAAATACGTGACGTGCGGGAGCCGCTCGTCGACGACGTCGGCGAAAGTGCCGTCACCTTTGTTGAGGTAGAAGCGGTCCGGGGTCTCGAAATCGTTGGCCACGTAGAGATCCGGCCAGCCGTCGCTGTTGGCATCGAACCAGGAGGCTGCGTGGCCCTGCGTGAGGCCCCAGATCCCCGCCTGCGTGGTGACATCTGTGAAGACGCCGTTGCCGTCGTTCTGGAGCAGGAAGTCCCGGCGACCCAAAGGGGATTTCGAAAAATCGAGGATGTTGGTGACGAGGTAGCAATCGAGGTCGCCATCGCGGTCGTAGTCCGCGAACGAGGCGTGCACGGAGGCGTCTCGGATATCGAGGCCGTGGTCCTTGGCTTTCTCGGTGAAGGTGCCGTCGCCATTGTTCACGAAGAGAAGGTTGGGTGCGTCGTAGCGGCAGACGTAGAGGTCGGGCCAGCCGTCCTGGTTGATGTCGATCGCGGTGGCGCCGATCTTTCCGATTTTCTCGTTTTGCTCCACGCAGGCCACGCCCGCCGAGGCGGCGACATCCTGGAACGTGCCGGGCTGAATCTGCCGGTAGAGCGCGCAAGGTCCGTTCTTCGAGACGGAAAAGATGTCGAGATTGCCGTCGCGATCGAAGTCCGCCACCGCCACGCCGGTTTCCAAGGCGCCCAGGGTGAGCTCGCGGAAACGGTCTCCCCACATGCGGGGGTCGCTGTAGACATTGGGGACGTTGAAACCGTGATCGGCGCCGAGCCGCTGAAACGGTTTCTCTCCTGCGGCAAGCGCCGGGCGCTTCGAAAAAGGGGTCGAGGTGTAGGCGGGCGTGGCCGCACCGGCGGCGAGGTCGGCCGCGGAGGACAGCAAGCAGGCGAGGAGGACTTTGGACATGGAGGAGGGGCGGGCGGGTTGCATCTCCGGCTGGCCTGAAGGGGCGAGCAGCGGGCGGGAGGGAAAAAACGAGAGCGCGAGGCCAGGTGTGCTAGGCGTCGCGCTCTCGGAGATCAAGGATCGGCGGCATCATCGCCGCGGGTGCAGGAGAGGGCGATTGGAGGCGGGCCCGCCACTCATTGCGCAGCTGCGGCGGTCGTCGCGATCATCCCTGCGTTAGCCGGGCGGAGCGACGTCTCGAATACCCAATCGGCGATTTTCACGCCCATCTCCTGGCCTGCGACATTGTCGGACATCGTGTGGATGCCGCCGAGGATGCGGCTCATGCCGGCTTCGGCGGCGGCATCGGACAGTTTCTTGAACGTGCGCACGGAGCCGGGCAACGCGTCGGATGTCGTGGTGAACTCGATGTCATCCGTCCCAAACCAGTTCGCGAGGACTCGCGCTCCAGCAGCGGAGAACGTGCTATGGCCCGAGGTGTAGGACGGGAACGGGGGCGAGGCCATGTTGGGGATGAACTCGGGCACGGCTTGGGCGTGGGGGTTCATCGTGGCGTCGATTTCGCGGATCGCGGTCTCGGGGCGCCACGTGTTGTAGTAGAACTTCGTCTCCCAGCAGCCGATCGCTGAGTCCGCGAGGGCGAAATTCAAGAGCGCAAACAGGCGGGCCGCGTCGCCCGTGGAGATCTTGTTTCGGCGGGCGAGATCCAGCGCGATCATGTTCCAGTGACCGGGAGGAGTGCACGTGCCGAGGTCGTCGTTCCAAAAGGCGGTGCTCAGGGTCTCGTATTCGGTGCGCTCATAGTCATCCCGGGCACCGCGACGGACGACATAGGCGAGCTCTTCAGCGAATTCCTTGGAGTCGAGCGCCGGCGGAGGCGGTGCACGAAACTGGTCCGGCGAGGTCATGACGAAGGGTTTCACCTTGCCCCAGAAGGGCAGCAGCGGCGGGCGGAAGCCGGCGGGCGTCTCGCGCCATTTGCCCGCCTCGGTGCTCGAGTAGGCACCGGGGATAGGCTTGTTGAAACCACTGTCTGCGCGGGCGGCGAGGACGGCTTTGGCCACTTTGGCGCCCCAGGCGAGGCCCGCCTCCTTGGCGGGACCGTCGGGGATGGAGCCGACGGCTTTTTGGAACATGAGGTCGAGGTTGTGGGGGTTGGTGACCCACAGCGTGGTCATCACCTCGCGAGCGGCACCCGCGATCGCAGCGTCCATGTCGGCGCCGGCCGGGGCGGCCTCCTGCACAATCCAGCCTTGGTGCGTGCGAGTGATGCCGTTCGTGGCATCGAAGATCGCGCCGTGCAGCGTCGCGAACATCAGCGAAGCGAGCGGCGGTGGGTTGCGGGAGAGCCGGATCGTGTTGAGCGCCTGCTCGTTCCAGTAGAGGACGGCATTGTTCGACGCGAAGAGCGCAGGTGCCAGTGCGCAGATAACAAGGGTCAGGCGGGCCAGACGGGGTAGTTTCATGGTTCGGTGAAAGGCACGGCGCCGGAGCGGCTGCCGTTGGTGGTGGGGCTGCGCAAGATGCCGGCGCGAGGCGGCACCTTGAATATTTTTGGGGTGAATTGCTGTCGCTGCGTGGCGAAATGCGCCAGCGGGCGCGACCGCTTCTTCCCGCCGGTCAACCCAGGAGCGAATCGCCTCTACGTGACGCTGCCGGCCGCCATCCGCAGGCAGGTCCGCCGACGCGGCTCCACGGGTTCTCTCGCGCAGCCTGCCACCGCTTCGTCTGCGGGAGACGTGAACCGGCAGATACGTATCCGCGAATGTGATACGTATCTGCGGTCGCGCGGCAGGGAAGGAGGTCGGCTTACAGCCGGTAGCTCAGGCTGAGACCGACGAGGTAATCAGCGAACGCCGCGTCGCCCTGGCGAAACACGCCCGTGTGGGCGGTCTCAAGCTTGTCGGGCACGCTTTGCTGGCGATTACGTTGCACGGCCACCGGCACGTAGAGGCGCGCCGTCCAACGTGCGCGGGTGATGGAGATGCCGGGCTCGATTGCGACCGTGTAGCCCGGACGGCGGAAACCGAGGTTGTCACCGACGAGGTCGTGCACGGGCACGCCTTCCATGCGCAACGCGAGGCTTAGCGCTACGCCCGAATCCGGCAGCGCCAGATATTCGAAACCAGCCCGGGCCAGGTAGCTGTCCGGGATGCCCATGATCTGCTCGTAGGGGCTGCTTCGGAAAGTCGGGACGCCGTTATCGTCCTCCGGAGTCACGGTGTAGCTCGCGCTGGCAAACGCCGTGAAACCGGAGCCGAGCTCGCGATAACCATAGACGTTGAGATTGATACCCCAGCCGCCTGAGCCGGGCTGGATGGATTGATCGACCGTGCGCTCGACGCCGATGATCCGTTCGTTGACCGGATCCCACGCATGAAAGGTGTCGCGCACATCTTCATCGCCGGTCGGCAACACGAGGCCGAGGCCGAGCTGGATGTTGCCGGGGCGCGGCGTGACAGGGTCCCAGAGCCAGCCGGCACCGCCGACCTGGATGTCGCCCAAGCCGGACGACTGCACGTGGAAGCGCTCCTTGATGGCGCGGTTTTGATCGCGCACCACCGACGAGCGATCGTGCGAGGCATAGGGCACGGTCAAGGTCAGCGAATAACGCGGCGAGAGATGATACGTGACGCCGAGGTCGACGAAGTGGGAACGATTGATCACTTCGCTGCCTTCCTCCTGCCGGTGCACCTGCTCGGTCGTGCCGACGAAGTGCCGGTCGGACTTGAAGTAGCGATACGCGGTCGAGAGCTCCCACGGGCTGCTCTCCACCGTGTGCGGCATCATGCCGATATGACCCGCGCCGCGGGCCACGACGCAGCCTTGAGCGAAGCTGCGCGCAGAGGGGTAAACGAGAGCAATGGCCGCGAGAAACGTAAGCAAGCGCGTGCCATGCCCTGAAGGGGTGTGTGTGTAGGTCATGCGGCTGGGAATGAGTCGCATAACCTTCCCCCCGAAAAGAAAGCTGGGGCCAAGTGCGGCCCCGTGGGGGTGAGGTGAAGCGTTCGCGGGGCGCCCCTGATCGCTCCGCAAGAGCGCTCGTGTCAGGCCCCTGGGGCGAGGAACTTCGCCAGCTGCCCGCGCTGGTTGCGGCTGAGCGGCAGGCGGGTGCCATTGCGCAGGACCACCGCGTAGTCGCCGTGAAACGTCGGCTCCAGTTCCTTCACTTGCTCGAGCCGCACGATGGCCGAGCGGTTGATGCGGATGAAGTCGGCGCCGAGTCGCTCCTCGAGTGAAGTCATGGTCTCGCGCAGCATGAGGCGTGTCGCGTCCGCCAGATGCAGCAGCACGTAGTTATCGGCCGCTTCGACCCAATGGATCTCCTCCGGGC
>JAEYQF010000303.1 GCA_023410155.1 Verrucomicrobiota bacterium
GCTTTGAGCGCCGCCATCGCAGCGTGCTCCGAAACGAAGACGCGCGCCGGGCCCTCTTTGCGATAGATGCCATCCTCGCCGACAACCGAGGGATCGATCGAGGTCGCTTTCACCACCGAACCTTCCGGAGCCAGATTGCCGCGCGGGAAGATCAGTGTGCTGGTGAGGCCGCGGGTCTTCGCCCGCTCAGGCGGCAGAATCACATCGTCAGGCTCGACGCCGTCGAGCGACGTGAGCAGCGCGCGGAAGCGCGTGCGGCGTTCCGAGCTTTCCCACTCGTCCAGATTCTCGCCCAAGGTGCGGCCGGTCACCGTGAGCGCGGCAGTATCCAAAAGCCCAAGACGCCGCAAATGCAGCATCACTTCCGGCACACCGCCGGCGAGAAACACGCGCACGGTCGGATGATGCACAGGCCCGTTGGGCAACACGCTCACGAGTCGCGGCACGCGTTGGTTGACGTCGATCCACTGCTCGACGGTCGGTCGAGTCACGCCCACTGCATGGGCGATCGCGGGGATATGCAGCAGGAGATTCGTCGAGCCGCCGAATGCCGCGTGCACGACCATCGCGTTGCGGATGCTCGCAGGTGTCAGGATATCACGCGTGCTGATCTTGTTTCGCGCCAGGGCGTGCAGTGCCTGCGCCGAGCGTCGGGCGAGGTCGAGCCAGACCGGTTGTCCGGAGGGCGCGAGCGCCGAGTGCGGGAGCGAAAGTCCCAGCGCCTCGCCCACGACCTGCGCGGTCGCGGCCGTGCCGAGAAACTGGCATCCGCCCCCGGGCGAAGCACACGCGCGACAACCGAGATCGGCCGCTTCTTCCAGCGAGATCAGTCCGCGCGAGAAACGGATCCCGAGCGTCTGAATCGCACCGGCATCTTCGCCGCGCGTCGGTGGAAGCGTGACGCCTCCCGGCACCACGACGCCGGGCAAGTCGCGCAGGCCGGCGACCGACATGAGCATCGCCGGCAGTCCTTTGTCGCAGGTCGCGATGCCCAGCACGCCGGCCCGCTGCGGAAGCGAACGCGCGAGGCGGCGAAAGACGATCGCCGCGTCATTGCGATACGGGAGGCTGTCGAACATACCCGTGGTGCCTTGGGTGCGCCCGTCGCACGGATCCGAACAGAACCCGGCAAACGGGATCGTTTTCAGCCGTCGAAACTCTTCGGCGGCTGCCTGCACAAGCAGGCCGATCTCCCAGTGACCCGTGTGATAACCGAGCGCGATCGGCCGGCCGTCGGGTGCACGCAGTCCGCCTTGCGTGCTGAGAATCAGGTATTGGTCGCGTCCGAGTTCGGACGGATTCCAGCCCATGCCGGCGTTCTGAGTCAGTCCGAAGAGATCGCCGCTCGGCCGCTCGCGCAGCATCGCCTCGGTGAGGGGCAGCGCACCTGCCGCGCCTGGCGCGTGCGTCTTGATCGAATAAATGTCGGGAAGCACAGCGGGAGGCAAAGCCCCACTGCTCGCGACACTGCAACTCGGCTTTGACCGGTCGGAGTCAGCCATGTCAGGCGGCTTCTTTTTCCAACGGTTTCGTCGGATCGATGAACAGCCAGCAGAACGCTCCCAGCGAGTAGATGATGCTGGTGACGACAAACACCGTGTGCCAATCGCGACCGGTCAGCGTGAGCACCCAGCCGACCACGAGCGGTCCGGCCATGCCGCCGAAGTTGCCCATCATGTTCATACTGCCGGAAACGGTGCCGGCATACTTGCCGCCGACATCCATGCACGTCGCCCAGCTGCCCGGCATGGTGAGGTCGTTGAAAAAGCCCGCGAAACCCATCGCCAACATGGCCAGGAGCGGATCGCGAATGTAGAACGACAACATCAGCAGCGACGCCGCGCCCGCCAGGCCGATGAAGCCGAACGAGCGGCGAACCAACTTGACGCTGTGGCCCCGCGCAAACAGCCGGGCCGAGATCTGCCCCGCCAACAGGGCCCCGAAACCGCCAAACAACAGCGGCGTGCCGGCGAGAGCGGCCGAGAGGATCTTGAGGGTGAGTTCCGGGCTGAACCAACCCTCGAGAACACCGGCCAACCATCCCATCGCGACGTTGGATTTGATCTCGAGTCCGCGCTCGTCGCGCAGGTAGGTCGGCAGCCAGGTGACAAAGAAATACCAGCCGTAACTCAGGAAGAAGTATTGGCCCCACAGCAGCCACATCGTCGGGCGCGTCACGAGCTCGCGCCACGGCACATCGCCGTGACCACTGACATTCTTCTCGTTCTCTTTGAGCAGCTCCAGCTCGGCCGCATTCACGGACGGATGATCGCGGGGATTGTCGCGGAACCATCGGTAAAAAATGATGGCCCACACGACGCCCAAGCTGGCGAACACCAGAAAAGCCATCCGCCAACTCACCACGGTCATCACCATGACCACGAGCAACGGAGCCGCCGCCCCGCCCCAGCGCGCGCCCATCCACATCAACGCTTGCGCGCGCGTTCGATCCACTTTCGGCAGCCACGCACTAAGCGCCTTCGTGAGGTTCGGAAAACAGCCCGCCTCACCCGCGCCGAAAAGGAAACGGGCCACGAGCATGGAACCATAATTCCACGCCCATCCTGTGGCCGCCGTGAAGAACGACCACCACAGCACGACCCGCAGCAGCACGCGGCGCGCGCCGATCTTGTCGCCGAGCCAGCCCGTCGGAATCTCGAACAGCGCGTAAGCCAGCGTGAAGGCCGAGAAAATCATGCCCTTCTGCGCATCACTGAAATGCATCTCCGCCGCGATGTCCGGCATCGCCTGCGAGATCGCGACGCGATCGACGTATTGGATGATGGCGAGCGTCACCGCGAACACGATCACCCACGAACGGGCGCGCGTCGGACGGGACGACTCCACCGGGAAAGGGGCACCGGGTGTGTCGGAGCGGGGCATCGCGGGAGCCTGCCGAGTTCCCGCGAATCGCGTCAACACCTCAGCTGGGGTGTTCTAATGTTGACACTGATTTCCGCCAAAAAACGTCGCGCTGCGGGACTCGCGGCGGAAAAACACAGCGACACTCCCCTTCCCCATGAAAGTTTGTCGCTTCTCTCTCGCCGATGGCGCGGTCCGCGTCGGTCTCTCCGCCGACCAGCATACGTTGATTGACCTCTCTCCGGCTGGCGTCACGCGTCTGGAGACGTTGCTGGAAGGCGACGCCCCGCTGGATCAGGCGCAGGCACTCGCCACCCGAGATCTCCCTCGCATCCCGGTCGAAAGCGTGACGTTTCACTCGCCCGTCGAGGAGCAGGAAGTCTGGGCCGCTGGCGTCACCTATTTGCGCAGCAAGAAGGCGCGCATGGACGAGTCCGAATTCTCCGCGAGTGCCTACGATCGCGTCTACGAAGCCGCGCGTCCCGAGATCTTCTTCAAATCCGTGCCCTCAAAGGTCGTCACCTCGGGTGACTCGGTGGGCATTCGCGCGGATGCGAAATGGAGCGTGCCCGAGCCGGAGCTCGCGCTCGTCATCAACTCTCGCGGCCGCGTGGTCGGCTACGCGGTCGGCAACGACATGAGCTCGCGCGATATCGAGGGCGAAAACCTCCTCTATCTTCCCCAGGCCAAAGTTTACGATCGCGCCTGCGCGATCGGCCCGTGGATCACGCTCGGCGTCGACGAGGCGACTGCTCGCACGTGGCAGATCTCCATCGAGATCCGCCGGACCGGACAAGCGGTGTTCAGCGGCGAGACCTCGGTCTCTCAACTGAAGCGCAGCTTCGACGAGCTCGCCGGTTACCTTTTCCGCAGCCAACGCTTCGCGAGCGGCGCCGTGCTCTTCACCGGCACTGGAATCGTGCCGCCGGACTCGTTCACGTTGCAGGCCGATGACGAAATCGAAATTGCGATCAGCGGAATCGGTCGTCTGGTAAATCGCGTGGCGGTCGTCTGAGCACGCGTTCGTGCACAGAGGGCTAGGTCGCCCCACTCCCTCCTTTTTCGATCATGGCACTTCACGGCAAAAATATCATCGGCGACGCGCACAGCAATGGCTCCGGCGAAACGTTCACGATCGCGAGCCCCCTCGATCAAGCCCAGCTGCCCGGCACATTCCATGTCGCCACGGCGCCGGACGTCGACGCCGCGCTCAAGCTGGCGGACGCCGCATTCGCCGTCTTCTCCCGCACGACCGGCGAACAACGCGCCGCCCTCCTCGAACGCATCGCCGAGGAAATCCTCGCCCTGGGCGACTCACTCCTGCAACGCGCGCATCTCGAGACATCGCTGCCGCTGCCGCGGCTCACCGGCGAACGCGCCCGCACAACGAACCAACTGAAGCTGTTCGCCGCGGTTGTGCGCGAGGGCTCCTGGGTCGATGCCCGCATCGATCCCGCGCAGCCGCAGCGTCAGCCGCTCCCGCGCGTCGATCTCCGCCGCATGCTGGTGCCGCTCGGTCCCGTGGCCGTGTTTGGCGCGAGCAATTTGCCATTCGGGTTCTCCGTCGCCGGAGGCGACACCGCCTCGGCTCTCGCAACCGGAAATCCTGTGATCGTGAAAGCGCACGAGCGACACCCGGGCACCTCCGAGATGGTCGCCGGCGCTGTGCAACGCGCGATCGCCGCCGTCGGTTTGCCCGCGGGCATCTTCTCGATGCTCCACGGCCGAGCCTCCATCGGGCTCGAGTTGGTTAAGCATCCGCTCACGCGCGCCGTCGGTTTCACCGGCTCGCGCAGGGCCGGACGCGCGCTCTTCGACGCCGCCGCGGCCCGGCCCGCGCCCATCCCGGTCTTCGCCGAGATGAGCAGTCTCAATCCCCTGTTTCTCCTTCCCGGTGCGTTGCGCGAGCGCAGTGCCGCGATCGCCGATGGCCTCAAGAATTCCGTCACCAACGGCGCGGGCCAGTTCTGCACAAAACCCGGTCTCGTCTTTGTCGTCGACGGCCCCGAGCTCACGAGCTTCCTGCAAAAGTTCGCCGAGGTTTTCTCCGCGGTGGCACCCATTTCGATGCTGCACCAAGGCATCTGCGAAACGTATCAGCGCGGCTTGGACACCCTGGCGAAACATCAATCTCTCCAAGCCGTCGCGCGTTCCTCCGGTGCCGCCAACCCGGCGAAATCCGAAGGTCTGCCACTCGCCTATCGCGTCGACGCCAAACATTTCCTCGTCGATCCACATCTCCAGGAAGAACTCTTCGGACCCTTCACGCTGTTCGTGGTGGCGCAGTCAGCCGCAGAGTTCGCCGATCTCGCCGCCCGGCTCGAAGGTCAGCTCACCGCTTCGGTTCACGGCACGGCCGAAGAACTCAACGCGGCCGGCCCGCTCCTCGCCCGGCTGCAAGGCATCGCCGGCCGTCTCATCCTCAATGGCTACCCGACCGGCGTCGAAGTGTGCCCCGCGATGAACCACGGCGGTCCCTATCCAGCGACGACCGATGTGCGCTTCACATCCGTCGGCACTGCGTCGCTGCAACGCTTCGTGCGGCCGGTATGCTACCAGGATTTTCCTGCAACGCTCCTCCCCGATGCGCTGCGCGACGAAAACCCGCTCGGCATCTGGCGCCTCGTCGACGGCCAGCTCACGCGCGCCTCGGTGAGCTGATCCGTGGCGCACCGGCGCCGCTCAGGAGGGCGCTCCGCTGCTGTCCGTCGGACATTCACCGGTCGAGAGATTCGCGCGGCGGAACGATTCGCACACCCACGCACGTGGGCAAAAAAAGTGGCCAGGCACTCCACGGCACTGGGAGAACGTCGTTGCCGTTGCTACCTTCCGGTCCTGGCGGAGTTCACGCGCCTGCCCATGCATGGCACCTGGCCGACGCGGACCATGCGGCGTCCGCCAGTCCGCGCAAACTTTATTTCGTTTTCTCCCGCTCGGGCGGCGGCAGCGGCGGAGCCGGTCCAAGATCCGGCGGACCATCGCCGAAACCTTTTCCGCCGCGCCACTCGCGACGGAATTCGCCGCGCATCTTCTCCGCGCGCTGACGAAACCGCTCACGCATCTCCTCGAGTTTCGTCCGCTGGTCAGGCGTCAGCACGGCCGCCACCTCGCCGTGCACGCGGTCCATGATCTTGGATACTTCCTGCAACTGCCCGCGGCGCAGCATCTGCAACTCTTCTTCCGAGCGCTGGATGATGGGCTCGAGCTCGGCCTTCTGCTCTGCCGTGAGCTCGAGCTCCTCACTCATCCGTTCTAAAATTCTCCCGCCGAATCCCGGACCAGCCCAACGCGGGCGCTCCTCACGGCCCGGTCCGCCAAAACGCCATGACCACGCTGCACCCGTGACCACACCCGCGGCAAACACGCCGACGAAGACCAACACGACCTTCCACGTTTTCGTCGTCATCAAGAGGTCCCCAGAAGTTGCGCCACGACCGCATCGGTCCGCAGCAATTCGTCCTCCGCCGGTGTCGTGCTGGTGCCTGTGCGCACGCCGTAGTTGAGACTCACGCAGACCAGCGCCACCGCGCAAGCGGTGCCCAGCGCACGCCAGGAGAACCGCTCAAACAACGACTCCGCCTCGCGCTCCGTGCTCCACGCGAGCGCGACCACACGCGTCGCGAAACCCGGCGGTGCCAGGCCACCGGCTCCGGTCTCTTCGCGCACGCGCGCGGCGTTCACCAGCCGCTGCCAAGCCTTGTTCGACGAGTTCATACCCGCTCCTTTCGCTCCAGTGTTTTGAATAGCTTCTGCAGTTTTCGGCGCGCTCGAAAAGCGCGCACTTTCACCAACGCCTGACTCCAGCCCGTCTCCGCGCTGATCTCCGCGATCGTGCGCTGATCCAGATCCAGCATCTGGATCACCAACCGATCCTCCGGCTTCAGCTGAGCCAGCAACTTGCCCAAAAGTTCGCGTGCCGACAGCGCATCGTCGGGCGTCACCTCCCGCTCGTTGGTCAGCACCGCGTCGAGCACGTCGGCTTCACCCTGCGACAGATCCGCCCAGCGATATTCCGGACGTCGCTGCTGCGCGCGCAGATGATCGATGCAGGTCGTCACTGCGATGCGCGACACCCAGTGAGTGAATGGCACCGAGCCCTGATACTGATCGAGACGGGAAAACATTTTCAGAAAAATCTCCTGCGCGAGATCCTCCTCCGAGACTCGGCGCGGCAATCGACCGCGAACGATGCGGGAGACGAGCGGGTAAAGATGCTCCACGAGTTCGCGGGCCGCGATTTGGTCGCGTCCGCGCACCCGCTGCAAGCAACCGGCGAGGTCAAACGTCTCGTCGTCGGGCATAAGATTTCGATGTCATAGGTGGCCACACCTCGCAAGACGCCACGACCCGCGCCCGGTTACGTCCCGAGTCGAGCCCCGGTGCGGATCGACTCGAGCTAAGGTGCGGATCGGTTCGATCCCCTGTGCGTCCCACGTCGTCGCAAGGTCCGGCTTGAGTCATGCCCAGGCCCGGCTCGACCCGCGCCTTGACTTGGCGCGAGTTGTGCCGATATCACCACCGACTCTGATGCGAATCCTCGCCCAGGCTCTTCTGCGACTTACATCCGCGCACGATCTCTAAATCGCCGCGTAGCGGCCGATCGTGCGTCTTTGCCTGAGGTCAGTCCGCCGCCCCGTTCGCGGCGTGTGAGTTTCACTTTTCTCAAAAATTCGTCTTCAAACTCTTTCGCACCATGCAGTCCGCTCCTGTCACGAAATACCGCCCGTTTTCGCCCGTCGATTTGCCCCACCGGCAATGGCCCAACCGCACGCTCACCCGCGCTCCGATCTGGTGCAGCGTTGATCTCCGCGATGGCAACCAGGCGCTCGCCCAGCCGATGAGGGTCGAGGAGAAGCTCGAGTATTTCGACTTGTTGGTGAAAATCGGCTTCAAGGAAATCGAGGTCGGTTTCCCGTCCGCATCGCAGATCGAGTTCGATTTTTGCCGTCGCTTGATCGACGAGAACCGCATCCCGGACGGCGTCGCGATCCAGATTCTCTGCCAGTGTCGTGAGGACTTGATCACGCGTTCGCTCGAGGCGCTCCGCGGCGCCAAGAACGTCATCTTCCATCTCTACAACTCCACGTCGCCGGCCCAGCGGCGCTATGTGTTCAACGCGGAGAAAGCCGACATCGTCCGGATCGCCACGCACGCGATCGGTTTCCTGAAGGAGAAGATGCAGCCCCTCGTCGCCGAGGGCACGCGCCTGCGTCTGGAGTATTCGCCGGAGAGCTTCACGAGCACCGAACTGGAGTTCGCGCTGGAGATCTGCGAGGCCGTGTCCGACGTCTGGGCGCCGACACCGGAAAACAAGATCATCCTCAACCTGCCCGCCACGGTCGAATACGCGACGCCCAACGTGCACGCCGATCAGATCGAGTGGATGTGCACGCACCTGACGCGTCGTGACTCCACGATCGTCTCCCTGCACACGCACAACGATCGCGGCACCGGCGTGGCCGCGACTGAGCTGGCGATGCTCGCCGGCGCGGACCGCGTCGAAGGCACGCTCTTCGGCAACGGCGAACGCACGGGCAACCTCGACATCGTGAATGTCGCCCTGAACCTCTACACGCACGGCATCCATCCGGGATTGGATTTTTCAGACATCAACCACGTGCGCGAGGTTTACGAGCGTTGCACGAAGCTCGAAGTGTATCCACGCCAGCCCTACGTCGGCGAGCTGGTGTTCACGGCGTTCAGCGGTTCCCACCAGGACGCGATCAAGAAATCGTGGGCATTGCAGAAGCCCGACGCGCCTTGGGACGTGCTCTACATTCCGATCGATCCCGCCGACATCGGCCGCAGCTACAAGGCGATCATCCGCATCAACAGCCAGTCGGGCAAAGGCGGCGTCGCCTACATCCTCGAGCACGAGTTCGGTTTCACGCTGCCCAAGCTGATGCACAAGGAGATCGGCAAAATTGTGAACGACGTGGCCGACGCGAAAGGCACCGAGCTCACCGCCGCGGACATCCACGACGTGTTTCGCCGCGAATATCTCGAGCGCAACACACCGGTCGCGCTGGAGCAGTTCAAGAGCGCCGAGCGCAACAGCGCGGTCAAATGCGAGGCCAAGCTCACGATCGACGGAGTCGCGCACAAGCTCTCCGCCGACGGCAACGGCCCGATCGACGCCTTCGTGCGCGCACTGGCGACGACGACGCTGCCGAAATTCGAAGTGCTCTCCTACTCCGAGCACTCGCTCGGCAAGGGCGCCGAGGCGCGCGCGGTCTCGTATATCCAGATCAAGACCGAGCGCGGCCTGACGCTCTTCGGCGCGGGCGTGGACACCAACATCGAACTCGCTTCGATCAAGGCGATCGTCTGCGCCCTCAACCGCGCCCTCGCGCGGTGAGTTGCGAAAATGCGGTAGCGCGGGACTGAGCTTCCCGCCTACCGGCACCTAGCTCACCAGCCGGCACCCTTCGTCAGCGTTTTCACGCGAACGAGAGCGTTGTTGGCGGTGATATAGAGCGTGCTGCCGTCGTCGCCCCAGCCGCAGTTGGCCGTGGGCACGCCGGTGTTGATGCGCCCGATCAACTTCCCCGCGGGGTTGATCACCAGGATTCCGCCCGGACCGCTCGCCCAGAGGTTGCCCTCACGGTCGACCTTCAGGCCATCGCACGAACCGGGAGTCTTGTCGCTTGAGAGAGGTTGCGCATCGAAGAACACGCGCTCGTTGGCGAGCGTGCCGTCGGGCTGCACATCGTAGGCGACGATGCGGGCGGCCTTCCACTCGCTCACGCCGATGTAGAGCGTCTTCTCGTCGGGCGAGAACGCGATGCCGTTGGGAAAATCCAGCGATTTCGACAGCAGCGTGACTTGGCCGTCCAAGGAAAGTCGATACACGCCGGCAAACGGCAGCTCGCGCAGCGAAGATTTCTCGACGCCTTCCAAGCCATACGGTGGATCAGTGAAGTAGATCGTGCCGTCGCCGCGCACCGCGAGATCGTTGGGGCTGTTGAAACGTTTGCCGTCGTAGCGGTCGGCCAGCACGACGAACTCGCCCTTCTCGTAGCGGGCGACCCGACGCTCGCCGTGCTGGCAAAGCAGGAGGCGTCCCTCGCGGTCCAGCGCGAGCCCGTTGCTGCCGGGTTCACGGATGCCGGGCGTGGGCTTCAGAAGGCCGCTCGGCTTGAGAAACACGTCCGCCTTGCTCATGCCCTCGGCCCAGCGATAGGCGACATTCTGCGGCACATCGGAAAACACGACGGCGTCTTGATACCACACCGGCCCCTCGGACCACGTGTAGCCCTCGGCGAGTTTTTCCACTTTTGCATCGGCGGCGACGAGCCGGTCAAACGCGGGATCGAAGCGTTCGACGTGTCCGGCGGCAGCCAGGGTCGCTGGGGAAACAGCGGCGCACGCGAGCGCCGCCAGGGTGTTCAGGAGCAAGGGTTTCATGGGGTGTGTAGAAGCGCTGACGATTTCGCGCCGCGGACGTTGCGGTTATGACAGCGTCAAAGCGAGATTGGCCGCACTTGCACCGGATTGCCAGTCGCACCATCGTCCGCGCCTCATGAAATACACGCCGGCCAAGCCGCCCCTCACTGGGGAGACGCTCGACACGCTCACGGAAAAGCTCCGTGCGCGCGGCGAGCCGGCGTTTCGCGCGAAACAGATTCTCGAGTGGGTTTACAAGAAACGCGCACGGTCTTGGGATGAGATGTCGAATCTCTCGAAGCCGCTGCGCACTTGGCTCGCGGAGTCCTTCGAACTGATCCCCGCGTCGCTCGTGCACGGCAAGCAGTCGCTCGACGTCACCGACAAACTCCTGCTCGAGCTCGGAGATCGTTCCCTGATCGAGACCGTCATCATCCGCGCGCCGCAGGAGGGCGTGGGCCTGGAGCATTCCCGCAAGACGATCTGCATCTCGACGCAGGTGGGTTGCGCGATGGGTTGCAAATTCTGCGCCTCGGGCCTGCTCGGCCTGAAACGCGACCTCAACGCCGGCGAAATCGTGGCGCAGCTCCTGCACGTTTGCTACCGCGAGGACGCCCGCACCCAGCGCGCCCGCGAGGAACTCGCGTCGTTCGACAACATCGTCGTCATGGGCATGGGCGAACCGCTCGCCAACTACGACGCGATCATCCGTGCGCTCACGATCGTCAACGCCGAGTGGGGACTCGGCTTCGGTGCGCGCCGCATCACGCTTTCCACTTCGGGCCTCGTGCCGAAGATCCTCCAACTCGCCGACGAGCCGCTGGGCTTCCGCCTCGCGATCTCGCTGCATGGTGCGACCGACGAGGTGCGTGAGCAGATCATGCCCGTCAACAAGGCCTACCCGCTCGCGAAGCTGCTACCGGCAGTGAAGACGTTTTCCGAGAAGCACGGCCGCATGGTCACCCTGGAGTTCATCCTCATCGAAGGCATCAACGACTCGCTGGAGCAGGCCGAGAAACTGCGCGACATCGCGCTCGATCTCCACGCACACGTGAACCTGATCCCTTACAACACCGTCGAGGGACTCCCGTGGAAGCGGCCTTCGATCACGCGACAGGAACGCTTCGCCGACGTGCTCCGCGACGCGCGTGTATCCGTGACGCTGAGACGCGAAAAGGGGCACGACATCGACGCGGCGTGCGGACAGCTGCGGCTGAAGACTGAGAAGGAACGCGAACTCACCGTGGCCTGAGTCGGGACAAGGTGCGGACCGAGTCGCGGCCCAGTGCGGCTCGAGTCGGGACGTTGTGCGGACCGAGTCGCGGCACGATGCGGACCGGGTCGGGACATAGTGCGGTTCCGATCGGGACAGTGTCCGGACAAAGTTGCGGCACGGTGTCGCAGACGCACTCCGCGCTTTACAGAACGCGCGATTTTGCGCGGCTTTGAGGCTCCATGTCGCCCGATCGTCCGGTTTCCACACTGTTCGCCGAAAAGCGTCCGGTGCGCTCGCTCGAATTTTTTCCGCCCAAGGATGATGCGGGCGTGGAAGCGTTGCG
>JAEYQF010000112.1 GCA_023410155.1 Verrucomicrobiota bacterium
TCTCCATCATCGTGCCCGTGCTCGCGGCGGAATGGGGCGGTGGCAACATCGCGCGCGGTTACCAGGCGGCGTTGGGCCTGATGGCGGGGGCTGCCGCGGCGCTGTTTCTTTTCTGCTTCTTCACCACGACCGAGCGCCTGCAGCACGAGGTGGAGAAAAAGCCGCTCGGACGCCAGGCCGCGCTTCTGTTTCGCAACGACCAGTGGCTCGTCCTCTGCGGCGTGTGTGTGATCGGCACGATCGGTTACGTGATCCGCGGCGCAGTCGCGGCGTATTACGCAAAATATTACCTCGGGGGCGATGCAGTCGTGCTCTCGCGCTTCCTCGCGACAGGGGTCGTGGCGGCGATTCTCGCGATGGTCGCGTCGACGTGGATCACGAAGCGCTACTGCAAGATCGCGATGTTTCGCTGGACCCAGCTCGCCGTCGGCGTGATCAGCGCGGTGATGTTCTTCGCGGTGAAGCCGGGCGACATGCTGCTGGCGTTCACCCTGTATTTTCTCCTCTCGTTCGTGGTCGATCTTCACGCGCCCGTCTTCTGGTCCGCGATCGCGGAGGCGATCGACTACGGCGAAAACAAACTGGGCGAGCGCGTCTCCGGCCTGGCGTGGGGCGGCATCTCGTTCTGCCAGAAAGCCGGCATGGGCCTCGGCGGTGCCGTGGTCGGCTGGCTGCTCACGTATTACGACTACGTGCCCGACCAGGTGCAGAGCGACTTCACGCTCACCGGCCTCGCACTCATGCTCACCGTGATTCCGGGCGTGTTTCACTTCGCGATGGGACTGCTGATGTTCCGCTACCGGATCACCGACGGCTACTACCGTTCGATGATGGAAACGCCCCCGCAGAAGGCCGCCGTCACGGCCTGATCAATTCGTCTCCGTTCATGAAAGTGCTCCAACCGCTCATCCTTCAGCGCGCCGATCCGTGCATCCGTCGTCACACGGACGGCTGGTATTATTTCACCGCCTCGATTCCGGCCTACGATCGCATCGAACTGCGCCGTGCGCGGACGATTGCCGAGCTGTTGAGCGCGCCGACGGCCGATGTCTGGCTCAAGCCCACCCAGGGACCTTTCTGCGAACTCATCTGGGCGCCGGAGATTCACCACGTATTCGGCGCATGGCACATCTACTTCGCCGCCGCGCCGTCGCGGGAAATCAAAGACAATCTCTTCCAGCATCGCATGTATGCGATCTCCACGAGTGCAGAAAACCCGCTCGAAGGAAAATGGACCGAGCCCGTCCGCATCGAGACCAGCATCGACAGCTTCTCGCTCGACGCGACGACGTTCACGCATCGCGGCGCGACCTACTACGTGTGGGCGCAGAAGGATCCCGCGATCCGCGGAAACTCCAATCTCTACCTCGCGCGCATGGCGTCCGGCACGACGCTAGCGACGCCGCCGGTGCGACTCTCGATCCCCGAGTTCGACTGGGAAACGCGCGGCTTCTGGGTCAACGAAGGTCCCTCCGTGCTCGTCCGCCACGGCCGCGTGTTCATCAGCTACTCGGCGAGCGCGACGGACGAGAATTACTGCATGGGTTTGCTCCACGCCGACGAAAACGCCGATCTGCTCGATCCGCGGAGTTGGGCGAAATCGCCCGAGCCTGTTTTCAAAACCTGCTACGAGCGCCGCATCTTCGGTCCCGGCCACAACAGCTTCACGGTCGCGGAGGACGGCAAGACCGACCTCCTCGTGTATCACGCCCGCACCTACACGGAAATTGTCGGCGATCCCCTCTGGGATCCCAACCGCCACACCTACGTGAAGCGTCTCCGCTGGGACGAGCACGGCATGCCGGTCTTTGGCCGTCCGTCGCTCGACGAATCGGTGGAGATCGAGTGAACCCATAACTTCTTTCTGCTTTGTTGTCCGCGCGACTCCTCCGCTCTGCTGCCACGTTTCTCGCGCTGACTGGCGCGTTGCTTGCCATGCGGGCCGCAGCGGCGACAGCGCCGACCTTCAGCGAAGTCACCGTGCACGATCCCTCGATCGTGCGCGACGGCTCGAAGTATTACGTGTTCGGCTCGCACCTCGCGTCCGCGAGCTCGAAGGATCTGTTGCATTGGACGCAGCTCTCCACGAGCGCCGCGAAGGGCAACGCGCTCGTGCCCGATCCCGCCGCGGAATTCGCCGAAACGCTTTCGTGGGCGCAGACGACTACGTTCTGGGCGCCCGACGTGATCCGCCTCAAGGACGGTCGCTACTATTTCTACTACTGCGCTTGCAAGGGCGACTCGCCGCGCAGCGCCCTCGGCGTCGCGGTCGCCGACAAGATCACCGGGCCTTACAAGAACAAGGCGCTGTTCCTGAAATCCGGCATGTGGAATCAGACCAGCCCTGACGGCACGATCTACGATGCGACGAAACATCCCAACGTTGTCGATCCCTCCGTGTTCTTCGACGCGAAGGGCAAGCTCTGGATGGTTTACGGTTCCTACTCGGGCGGCATCTTCATCCTGGAGCTCGATGCCAAGTCAGGCCTGCCGAAGAAGAATCAGGGCTACGGCAAGAAGTTGATCGGCGGCAATCACGCCCGCATCGAGGCGCCCTACATCCTCTACAGCCCGGACACGAAATACTACTATCTCTTTCTCTCCTACGGCGGACTCGCGGCTGATGGCGGCTACAACATCCGGGTAGGTCGCTCGCGTCAGCCCGATGGGCCGTATCTCGATGCCGCGGGCAACGATCTCACGAGCGTCGCGGGCAAGCCCGGCACGCTTTTTGACGACGCTTCAATCGCGCCCTACGGCGCGAAGCTCATGGGCAATTACCAGTTTCTGCGCGCGCCCGACGACGCCGGCACCGTGAGTCGCGGCTACGTTTCGCCCGGTCACTGCTCCGCTTACTACGACAAAACCACGGGCCAGTATTTTCTCGTGTTTCACACGCGCTTCGTCGGACGCGGCGAACAGCACGAAATGCGTGTGCATCCGATGTTCCTCAACGCGAAGGGCTGGTTCGTCGTCGCCCCGCATCGCTACGCGGGCGAGCGCGCGGAGTTCGCTTCCGCCGGTTACATCCCGGGTGATTACAAACTCATCCAGCACGGCCGCGACATCACTGCGTCGGTCAAGACGTCGAAGAACATCACACTCACGTCCGCCAAAAAGATCACCGGCGCCGCGACTGGCACGTGGAAACTCACCGGCGACTATGGCGCCACGATCAAGCTCGGCGGCACGACGTATTATGGAGTGTTTGTTCGGCAGTGGGACGACGACAATCAGCACTACGTGCAGACGTTCAGCGTGCTGTCGAAGAGCGGCAAAGCGATCTGGGGCAGCAAAGTCGCGGTCGCCACCGCCAATTCCGCGCCGGTCGTCACCGCGATGAAAGACCTCACGATCGCGAAGAGCTCCAAGAGTGCCACGCTGCCCGTGATCATCTGGGATGCCGAGACGGTGGCGTCGTCGCTCAAGCTCACGGCGAAATCTTCGAAGACTTCGGTTGTCGCTAAGTCGGGCCTCAAACTCGGCGGCGCGGGCATGGAGCGCACGCTCAAGATCACTCCGGTGAAGGGCAAGACCGGCAAGACCACCCTCACGCTCACCGCGAGCGACGGTCAGCTCACCGGCGCGACGAAGTTCAAGGTCACGGTTCAGAACGAACCAACGATCAGCGAAATCGCCGCGCAGAAAACCAAGGCGGGCAAGGCGACGAAGAAACTCTCCTTCAAGATCGACGACAAGGAGACCTCCGCATCGAAGCTCAAGGTCACGCGCAGCAGCTCCAACAAGAAGCTCGTGCCGACGGCCAACATCAAACTCCGCGGCTCCGGTTCGAAGCGCACGGTTCAGATCACGCCCGCAAAAGGGCAAACCGGCACCGCCACGATCAAACTCACGGTGAGCGACGGCAGCCTGACGGCGTCCACGAGCTTCAAGCTGACCGTGACGAAGTGATTTTGGCCGCGCGCCGTCGGCGTTTTCGTTTGCCGCACGCGCGCTTCGGCCCGTCATCGTGCGCCATGAGTCTCACGATCTGGTGCAATACCGAGTTTCAACCTGCGGCCGCGCGCCTGCTCGCCGAAGGTCTTGCGTCGCACCGGCTGGTCATCGCCCAATCGGCCAACGCTTCGGTGCTCACGGCCGGTGCATCCGACGAGTCGCTCGCCGAAGCCGATATCGCGCTCGGCCAGCCTCACGTCGACGACTGCCTGCGCTATGAAAAACTGCGCTGGATCGAACTCACCACCGCCGGCTACACGCGCTACGATCGTGACGATGTGCGCGAAACACTCCGCGCTCGCGGCATGGTGATGACGAATGCGTCGAGCGTCTTCGCCGATCCCTGCGCACAGCATGTGCTCGCGATGATGCTCGGACTCGCCCGTCAGTTGCCCGCCTCGCTCCGCGATCAACTCACCGACCAATCGTGGCATTATGCGGAGCGTCGCTATGATTCGCGGCTGCTTACGGGACAAACGGTGTTGTTACTCGGCTACGGCGCGATCGGCCGCCGGCTCGCGGAGTTGCTGGCGCCGTTTGGCATGATGGTGCTCGCCGTTCGCCGTCAGGTGCGAAGCGAACGCGGCGTGCGCATCATCCCCGAGGAAAACGTGAGCGCGGCGCTCGCCCAGGCTGATCACGTGGTGAACATCCTGCCCGACAACGATAGCACGCGGAACTACGTCAATGCGCGCCGGCTCTCCTGCTGCAAACCCGGAGCCCGTTTCTACAACGTAGGTCGCGGCACCACCGTCGATCAAAACGCGTTGCTCGACGCGCTGCATTCCGGCCGCCTGGGCGCGGCTTATCTCGACGTCACTGATCCCGAGCCGTTGCCGCCGTCGCACGCACTCTGGACCGCGCCCCATTGCTACATCACGCCGCACACCGCAGGCGGACGGCACGATCAGGACGAGGCGCTGGTGCGGCATTTCCTCACTAATCTCGCCGCCTTCGAACGGCGTGGTTCGTTTGTCGACCGAATCGTTTGACAGGGTAAAGCGTTGCTGTGCTAACCCGCGGGAATAAAGCTACGGCCGGTGTTACTCTCACCCACGACCGATCGCTTCGGCACCTTTCCCGCGGCGCTCGGTTCCACACCAAAACCCCGATCCACATGAAATCAAAACGTCTCCTGATCACTGCTGCTGCCATCGCCGGTCTCTACGCCGGTGCGCTCACCGCCCGCGCTTCCATTGACGATTCCAAGGCCGGCACGCCCGCGACCAAGGATGAAAAGAAGGAAAAAGCCTCCTGCGGTGGCAAAGACGGCTGCGGCGCGAAGGACAAGGACAAGAGCTCCTGCAAAGCGAAGGATTCCTGCAAGGCCAAGGAAGGCTGCGGCGCCAAGGACGACAAGAAGTCGACGAGCGCCTGATTTGTTTTGCGTGAGCCGGTGCGATGCGCCGACTCGCTTGTTTTCACCACGCCGCGCGGGTCTTTCGAACGCGCGGCGTCTTCCTGAATTGTGCGCCGTGGCGCACAATCTTCCCCGGCCTGTTTCCTCGCCGCCATGCCCGCAAACCCGTTCAACGCCCACACTGACTACGGCATCGGCCTCGGCCTTCGCGTCCCGCATTACTCGCACATTCTCGAGAAGAAGCCGGTCGTCGACTGGTTCGAGATCATCTCGGAAAACTTCATGGTCGATGGCGGGCGCCCGCTCCAGGTGCTCGATCGCATCCTCGAGCAATACCGCGTCGTCCAGCAC
>JAEYQF010000119.1 GCA_023410155.1 Verrucomicrobiota bacterium
CCTGCGGTGTGTGCGTCTCGTCGTTCTCGATGCGCAACGCGCTCGGCGCGACGGGTTGCGCGCCGTTGTTCAACAGCGAGTGGCACGCCCGTCCCCCATGCCAGATCTGCGAGACGATCCGGCCACCTTTCGCGTGGACTGCGTCGGTGACCCTTTTCCACGCCGCGACCTGTGCGCCGGAGTAGATACCCGGCTCGCGCCCGCCGAAAGCCGAGTTGCCTTCAATCGCCATCGTGGCCTCAGCGATGATCAACCCGGCGCTCGCGCGCTGCGCGTAGTATTCAACCACGAGATCGGTCGGCACATGGCTCGCATCGGCACGGCATCGCGTGAGCGGCGCCATGACGATGCGGTTGGGCAAGCGAATCGCCCCGAGCGCAATCGGGGTGAACAGAGTCTCGTGCGGCATGAGGTGAGGAAACGGAACGCGCGCAAGAGACGAGCCTTCGCTCGGACAGCAAGCGCGGCCGCGCACCTCTACGGCGGCTCAAGAGCCTGCCTCAGCTCTGCGGATACTCCGGCGACTTCTTCACTTCGGCGATCTGCTTCGTGTGCCGCTCACAGTGCGCGGAGATGAACAGCAGCCACTGGTAGGCATCGAGCTTCTTGCCGAGCGGGCTGTCGGCGGCGTGGTCGCGCAAATCCGGCTTGTCGGTCATCAAGGCGATCGTCCTGGCCCGGCTCTCTGTGAAATGCGCCACGCTTTCCGCCGCATTGCCGAAGCGATTGGACGGTGCGAGCGGCTCCGGCGCTTGCACCTTGTGCGAACGATCCGCAATCGCGCTGGTCACGAATTCATCCAGCTCACGCAAGTTCACCTCCTCCGTGCGTGCCGGCGCCGCGAGCACCTGTTTCTCCACCATGTCGCGCAGAAAGTCCTCCGACGCGGCGATGTGTTCAGCGACTTGCGCGATCGACCAGCGGTCCGGCGCGGCTTTGAACGCGAGCTGCGTCGCGGAGAGATCTTTCAACTCGGAGAGGAACGCGTCTCGCGTGCGTTCGAGATGAGCCAGACCGCGGTCGCGATCTTCAGCCGTGAGCGACTGAGCGGGAAGCCACGACGTGGCCGTGAATACCAAGCCAAGAACAAGCAGGAAACGTTTCATAGGGGAGATGGAGTGATCAGCTCCCGACGCTGCCCCGAACATCTTCAGGCGCAAGCCGCGCCTGGGTCATGAGTTCACTCTACCAGTCGAGCCGCGCGGCGTCATGCCAGTGAGCGCCCGCACTCTTCGTTCAACACCGGACTTACGCGGGAGACTTCGCGCACTTCGACGGTCAGCCCGAGGGGCAAGCCCGGGCACTGCTGCGCGATCGCAGTCGCTTCGTCGAGATCGCTCACCGTGAGATAGACGTAGCCGCCGACAACTTCCGTCGCCTCGGCGAACGGGCCGTCGGTGATGCGCTCGCCGCGCGGGCCGGACACAACCCGGCCAGTCAAAGCGAGGGGACGCCCGTGCTGCGCTTTCCCCGCGGCGGCGAGCCCGTCGAACCAATCGTTCCACTGTTTCGCCAGCGCGACCCGCTGCTCCGGTGTGAGGTGGCGATGCGATTCTTCGCCGGCATTGCGAAACAGAAGGAGGAAAGCGTGCGAATCAGCCATGCGGCAACGAAGCGAGTTCCCCACGGCGACGTCCAGCCCGCAAATCGCTCGCGCAGTCGCTCCGCACCGTGTCGCGAGCCGGTCCGCTCCCAGGCGCGACGCGATCCGCACCGTGGCACGACTCGGGACGGACGTTGGCGCGACGCGAGACGGACCGTGGCGCGACCCGATCCGCACCGTGGCGCGTCTCGGGACGGGCCGGCCCTGGCGACCCACCTTTGTGCGTATCGGTTTCCCGGATACTAGTTCGTGACCGGCAGATAGGAGTAGTCGCGGGCATACTCCAGCATCTGCTCGAGGAAGTCCGTGGGATACTCGATCTTCACATCGGCGAGGTCGCCGTCCTTCACCACCGGCACAAGGCGCGGCTGAATGAAACCCATGAACGGCGCGATGTTCAGCGGCGCGTAGCGACGGTGCACTTCCGCGAGCAGCGCCTGGTCGATCTTCACGCCGTAGTTCTCCACGAGGTTCTTGCCCGCTTCGAAGTCTCCTTCCGACTTGATGCGCTGGATTTCGCGCAGCAGTTGGCCAAACAGCGCACGGAGTTTCTCGTGGTCGTTTACCCGAAAGTAAGTTTTCCCGTCGCGCGTGAGACGTTCGATGACGTTGTGCGCCTTGCCTTTTTCGAAGGCCCACGCGGCTACGAGCTGACGGTTACGCATGTGCGCCTGTTCGAGGTTCTGGCCAGGCTGCACCCGGAAGAGCTGCGTCATGAGGCCGTTCGTGATGTATTTGTCGTATTGCGCTTTGCCGACTTCGAGCGACGGCATGACGCCGATCTCCACCAGCTTCGGGTCGAGGCTGTAGTAGAGAGCAACGAGGTCTGCCCGCGCCTCTTCGAGTGTGCCGGCGTAGTTTTTCAAGGTCTGGTCGACGGGCAGGACACCGGGATTGAGCTGACCGGAGGCGTGGCCGATCACCTCGTGCATGTC
>JAEYQF010000131.1 GCA_023410155.1 Verrucomicrobiota bacterium
CCCCCCCCACCAAAACTATGCCCAAATCGCCCAATAGTTTACGACGAGGCGCTCGGTGGCCTCGATGTTTGAATTCCGGGTCCACGGTGGAGATGCCGTGGCTTTCTTGGGGCGATTTGTCCGCGCCAAGCACCCGTTTTTCGCCTTGAGTAGCGCTGGCTTCCCGGCGGCATCGTGCGCAACGAACCGGCGGGAAGCCGGCACTCCTCATGCCTTCCAAACCCATTCCCGGCTCCAGCGGCGACGTGCTGACGTCGCTCCCGTCCGCGTACCTGCCGCATCCGGCAACGGGATTGCTCCACCTCCCGCGCTTCCTCGCCAAATGCCGGTACGTGAAGGCGCACGGTGCGCTGCCCCCGAGCTACGCCAAGAACTACAAACGCGGCTGCGATCGGTTCCTCTCGCTGCACCTCGGCATCGCTCCAGACGACGTCGAAAAACTCGTGCACGACTCCGCGAGCGCCGACGAACTCGAGGCGAAATTGAAGCAACTGCTCCCCGCGGACGTCCGCGCCGCGCAATGGAACCGCAAATACGTGCAGATGGGCATGACCGAGGCCGGTCGCGAGTTCATCAAGGAAGCGCTCACGGCGATGGGCTGCGCCGACCGCGCCAGCGAAATCAAAAGCATCCCCGACCTCATCGAGTTCGACGAGGGCCGCATCGAGTGAAGCGTGTTGTGGGGGGGGCGGAAGGGTGTACGCCCGACTGGATCCGCTTCCGACCGCGCGTCGGGGCGTCGCCAAGCCGTCTAACGTATTCGAAGCGAATTTTACGCGGTCATCTCCAAAACAAAACAGGGTCGCGGTAGGTCAGCCCGCTTGCGGGCGCCTTCAGAGCGCGCGCAAGCGCGCTGACCTGGCGCCAACACCTCGGAACCGGCTCGTGTTCGTAGTTCCGCCTTCAGGCGGGCTCCCACGGCGACGAGCCTGCCGTCCGCCCAGCGAAGTGCGGGCGCCTCGCGCCTTTCCGCGTCTTCTCTGTTGCCTCCGTTGCCTCCTGCAGGAAATTCCTCACACTTCGAACATGGTCAAAGGCCAGAAAGTCGTCTGCATCAACGACACCTTCCCCCAGATTATCCTGGCGCTCTACAAGCAGTTGCCGGTGAAGGGACAGGTCTACACCGTGCGGGAGGTTTTTCTCGGGCGGGAAAAGATCGTGCGCGGCGGCGACTCGGCGACCGTGGGTCTGCTGCTCGAGGAGCTGAAGAACCCGCCTGATCCGTTCCACCAAGGCCAGCAGGAGCTCGGGTTTTCGTCGGAACGTTTCGCGCCGCTCGAGGAGTTGCCCGAGGAAGAGGCGGAGTCGGCGGCCGAGGAAGTCGGCGCCGGCACGCTGGCCGGTGCCTGGGCAAACTGAACCAGGTCGCGCCGAGGTGCGGCGCGAGTCGGGACACGATGCGGCTTGGGTGGCGCCCGTGAGCGGACGGCGTCGAGTCCGCAGCCGGCATGAGTCGGGCGCGCGGCTGCGATCACTTGTTTTACAACTTTGCGAACAAACACAGATGCGACTTTTCCCGTGAGCGGACGTCAGATGTGCTTATCCCCTGCATGAAGATTATGCGCTCCATGGCGTTGCTCGTCTCCCTTGCGTGGCTGCCGGTGCTGGCGAGCACCGTCGCCGCCGCGCCGGTGTATGAACTCCGCACCTACACCTCGCCGCCGGGCAAGCTCGACGCCTTGCTCACCCGATTCCGGGATCACACGTGCAAGCTCTTTGAGAAGCACGGCATGCGAAACATCGGTTACTGGGTGCCGATGGACGAGAAAGACGGCACGAAGAACACGCTCATCTATTTCCTCGCGCACGACAGCCGCGATGCGGCGAAGAAATCGTGGGAGAACTTCATGAACGATCCCGAGTGGAAAAAGGTGCGCTCCACGAGCGAGGCAGGCGGGTCGATCGTGTCGAAAGTGGAGTCCGTATTCTTCGCGCCCACGGATTATTCGCCGGATTTCCAGCCGTCCTTTGCGATGAACCCCCGCGTCTTCGAGCTGCGCACCTACACCGCGGCGCCGGGCAAGCTCGCGGCGCTGGACGCACGTTTCCGCGGGGGAGAAACGGAGCTTTTTGCCCGCGCCGGCATGAACGGGCTGGTTTATCTGCATCCGATGGATGCTGCGCAGGGTGCGGGCACGACGCTCGTTTACCTGCTGGCCCATCAGAGCCGATCGGCGGCGGAGAAATCCTGGCAGGCCTTTCGCGACGATCCGGACTGGATCAAAATGCGCGATGAATCAGAGGCCGACGGCAAGCTGGTCGCCAAGGTGCAATCAGTCTTCCTGAAGCCGACGGATTTTTCGCAGACGGAGTGAGACGACTCACTCGCGCGTCTCAGAACATCGGCGTGCCGGCGGGGATCGTGCCCACGATCTTCCGCCGCACCGTCTCGAGGTTTTCCCGGACCAGCGCGCCCATCGATTCGCAGCGGAGATAATCGTCGCGGCCGAAATGTTCGGCCAGGCCGACGCGCAGTTCGTGCACCTTCTCCGGCGGGGCGATCGGGTCCTGCGTCATCTCATCGAGGAGAAAAGCGATGCGGTCCGCGATGATGCCGGCGCGCTGGAGCATGAGTGCTTGTTCTTCGCGCTGATATTGCAGCGCGGTCTGCGGGTTGAGGTGGCTGATGCAGAACTGTGCGAGCGGTGCGTTGTCGCGGAAGAACTGCGGCAGATAGAAGTTCTTGCGGCCGTTGTAGGACTGCTGATCGAAGTCCATCGCGCGGATGCGCAGCTGCGCTTCCTCGAAATCGGGCGTGATGACCGCGACGAAGTTATACGAGCGCATGTCGCCCAGGAGGCGGATGAAGCAGCGCTCGTTGAACTTCACCAGCTCCTTCGCGATGCGGATGGGTTTCAGCTGCCGGTCGTTAAGGTGGCGCGCGATGAAGACGTCGCCAGGGATGCCGACGATGTGCTCCTCGATCAGCGTGTCGCCGCAGGTGAAATAGTTGAGCCGGTTGGGCGAGAGCAGGTGCTCGAGTTCCAAGCCGTAGACGCGCGAGGCATCGGCTTTTTTGACGTAGAAATAGTCCTGGTTGTCGTTGAACGCGTTGACGACGCGGATGCGAAACGGGGTGGAGTTGCCGAAACTGCAGAAATCCACGCGATCGACGTAGAGGTGCTGCATCACGCTCAAGTCGCCGTCGACGCGCAGCAGCGCGTAGATGCGCTTCAAGCCGTCGTAGAGGTCATTCATCTCCTCCGCGCGATAGATGACGGAATCCCACAGCGTGGGTTTGCCATTTGAATCGGTCAGCGGAATCGCCTCCTGAAAATCGAGCAGGCGAGAATAGGTCACCGGCAACTCCCGGTCGCGGCGGTAGCGACGCAGGTAGCCGCGCAAACCCTGGCGGACGGGATAGCTGGGTTTCTTGGGCGAGGCTTGCACGGGGCGGACGACCGTCTCCATGGCTCTATTATCGACCAGCTCGTCAGTCGCGCCAGCCCGCTTTGTCATCGGCGAGTGAATACCAGCGGGCCTGCTGGGACTTGCAGCGGAGATTATTCCGCGGCGGGCAGCTCGAACCAGAAAACGCTTCCGCCCTCGGGGGGAAACTCCGCTCCGACGGCGCCGCCCTGCGATTCGACGAGCTGCCTCACGATGGGAAGCCCATGGCCGTGGCTCTCTTCGCCCGCGGTTGGGCGCGGCGTAAGCCGGGCGCCGGCCGTGAAGAGACGATCGCGTTCGTCCGCCGGCACGCCGGGACCGCTGTCCGCGATCGCGAGTCGCACCATGCCGTGGCGCAGCGAGGTGCGCAGCTGCACATGCCCGCGGGGAGGCGTGAACTTCAGCGCGTTGCTCACCAGATTGGCGATCACCTGATAGGTGAGCGTCGCATCGCAGCGCGCGTTGGGTAGATCGTCGGTCACGACAGCGAGGGTGAGCGCAATTTCCTTCCGCTGGGCGGCGGGTTCGTGCTGCCGCACGACCGCTTCGGTGAGGAGGATGAGATCAACCCGTCCGGTGCTCCCGCCCTCGGGGCAACCCAGGTCGAGCCCGAGGAACGTGTCGATGATCCGGCGAATCTGCGCGGCCGACTCGCCAATGCTGTCGAGCTGGTGACGCACCGTTGCTGGGACGTCCTTCTGGCGACGCGCGAGCTCCGCGGCGAAAAGGATCAGGCACACCGGATTGCGCAGGTCGTGACTCGCGATGCGCATGAAGTTCTCCTTGCGCGCGAGTTGGGCGGCCAGCTCGCGCTGGTAGCGGCGCAGGGCCAAATGCGTGCGCACGCGTGCGAGTGCTTCCTCGTGTTCGATGGGTTTTGTGAGGTAGTCGACGCCGCCGGCGGAGAAGGCGCGGACTTTGTCCTGCGTCTCGTTGAGCGCGGTCATGAACAGCACGGGCACCTCGCTGGTGGTCGGTTGCGCCTTGAGGCGGCGACAGGTTTCGAAGCCGTCGAGCCCGGGCATCATCACGTCGAGCAGGATGAGATCGGGCGCGATCTCCGCGGTCTGCGCGAGCGCCTCTTCGCCGTCCTCGGCGACCATCAGCTCGTAGCCGGCGGCTCCGAGGGTTTCCACCAGCACGCCGAGATTGGCGGGCGTGTCGTCCACGATGAGGATCTTTTCGGCCATCGGAAAAAGTTCAGCCCGCGCGGTGCCGCTCGATGAACTGGCGGATCGCCTTCATCTTGAACCGGGCGGCGAGCTCGAGGATGCCCTGTGCGAACGGCGCCAGTTCGGCGTCGCCCGCCTGGATCGCTTCGGCGCGCGCCCGCAGCCCGAGGATGTCGCCCTTGCGCGCGAACTCGTAGAGCGCATCGAGTTCCGTCGGGCCCGGCACCTTGGGCAGAAGCGGAAATGGCGTGCGCGTTTCCGTCAGGTCGTCAGCAAATCGCCAGGTGAGGCGCAGCGCTTCGCCGATCACCCGCCACAGCTCCTCCTCGCGGAACGGTTTCGCCAGGAAATCGTCGCAACCCGCTTCGCGGCAGTCGCGCCGGTCGATGTCGTAGGCGCTCGCGGACACGGCGATGATGCGCATGCCTGCGGCAGCTGGCATCGCACGGATCCGGCGCGTCGCCTCCAGCCCGTCGATCTCGCCCGGCAGTCGCAGGTCCATCAGGACAAGATGCGGAGCGAACCGGGCGGCCTCCGCGACGGCGCTCTGGCCGTCTGCGACTTCCGCCAGTTCGAATCCGAGCGGCGCGAGCATCGAGGTCATCACGGCGCGGTTCGCGGCGATGTCATCGACGATGAGCACGCGCTGGGCGGAGCCCTCGTAGCCGATCAGACGTCTCACCGGCGTCGCGGTGCGCGGCGTGCCCTGCGCCTGGGGGAGCGACAGATCGAACCAGAAGCGACTGCCCCAGCCGGGCCGGCTCTCCACGCGGAGTTGCCCGCCCATGCGCTCGACGAGGCTGCGGCTGATGGCGAGGCCGAGGCCGGTGCCCGACGCAGCTCCGGTGCGGTCACCCACCTGGGTAAACGGTTCAAAAATGCGCTCGAGATCTGTCGCGGCGATGCCCCGGCCTGTGTCGCTCACGGAAAAGCGCAGCACCTCATCCGGGCGAGTCTCGACCGAGAAGACCACGCCGCCCTGGGTGGTAAACTTTACGGCGTTGGCCAGCAGGTTGAACACGACCTGCCGCAGGCGAGCCTCGTCGCCCCGCACGAAGGCCGGCAGGCCCGGGCCAAGCGCCGTCTCAAGCAGCAGGTTCTTTTCCCGCGCCCGGGCGGCGAACACCTCGCCGGCGCTACGCGCGAATTCCGCGAGGTCGAACTCGACCGGGTGCAGCTCGATCCGTCCGGCTTCGATCTTGGAGAGATCGAGCACGTCATTGATGAGCACGAGCAGGTGCTCCGCGGATTCGTGGATCACGCGCACGCCTTCGCGCTGCTTCTCGCCCAGCGCCACATCGCGACGCAAGATCTGGGTGTAGCCCAGGATGCCGTTCAACGGCGTGCGCAGCTCATGGCTCACGCTCGCCAGGAACAGGCTCTTCGCGCGGCTGGCCGCATCGGCGGCGTCCTTCGCCGCCTGCAGCGCACGCGCGGCGTCACGTTGTTGCGTGATGTCGATCGCCACGCCCTCGAAACGCACGATCTCTCCGGCCGAGTTGCGCACCACGCGCACCGACTCGGAGACCCAGATGCGGGAGCCATCTCGCCGAAAAATCTCCGATTCGAAATCGGTCACCTCGTCGCGCGTATCAATGAGCCGCAGAAACTCGGCGCGGCGCTGCTTGTCGACGTAAACCTGATGTCCGATGTCGTTGACGGCGTGCATCAGTTCATCCGCGGAATCGTAGCCGCACATGCGTGCGAGCGCCCGGTTGGCGCGGAGGAAGCGGCCCTCGGGTGTCGTCTGGTAAAGTCCCTCGAGCGCGTTTTCGAAGATTCCGCGATACTGGCTTTCAGCGCGCCGCACCGCATCCTCGGCCTGGCGCCGATGCACGGCAGTCGCGGCCTGTTCGGCGACAAACATCAGCAGGCGTTTCTCGTCTTCGCCGTAGGCCCGGCCGTTGTGGTAATCCTGCACGGCGATCACGCCGATGGCGCGGCCATTGATCAGCATCGGCACG
>JAEYQF010000193.1 GCA_023410155.1 Verrucomicrobiota bacterium
CTCGCCGGGGCGGTCACCGCGATCTTCGCCATCTTCGAACGTGGCGACGACGATCACTTTGGGCCGGATGAGTTCGTCGGCGCGAGCGAGGGCGACGACGCAGAGCAGGAGTGCGAGCAGGCGGGGAAGGATCATGGCGCGCCGGGTGCAGTTTACGTGCCACGAGGTGCTGACGCCGGGTCGCGATCCCGCAAGAAAGAAGGCCAGCTCGTGGGAGCTGGCCTCGCGCCAAACCGGGCGCACGGACGATGCGGGGTTTCTAGACCCGCGTCTTAAAGTATTCGATCGTGTGCCTAAGACCGTCCTCCAACGGCACGCGAGGTTCCCATCCACCGAGATGTTTTTTCGCGAGCGTGATGTCCGGGCGGCGTTGCTTCGGGTCGTCGGCGGGAAGGGGCTTGTGAACGATCTTCGATTTCCCACCCACGAGTTTCAGCGTGAGCTCGGCCAATTCGAGCATCGTGAACTCGCCGGGGTTGCCCAGGTTCATGGGCCCGATGACTTCGGTCTGGTTCATGAACCGCACGAAACCATCGATCAGGTCGTCGACGTAGCAGAAGGAGCGCGTCTGCGAGCCATCGCCGTAAACGGTGAGGTCTTCGCCGCGGAGCGCCTGCACGATGAAATTGGAAACGACGCGGCCATCGGCCTCGTGCATGCGCGGGCCGTAGGTGTTGAAGATGCGAATGACGCGGATATCGACCTTGTTCTCGCGGTGGTAGTCGAAGAAGAGCGTCTCGGCGCAGCGCTTGCCTTCGTCGTAGCAGGAGCGGCGGCCGATGGGGTTGACGTTGCCCCAGTAGCTCTCCGGCTGCGGGTGAACGGTCGGGTCGCCGTAAACTTCGCTGGTGCTCGCCTGAAAGACGCGGGCTTTGACGCGTTTCGCGAGGCCGAGCGAGTTGATCGCTCCCAGCACGGAGGTCTTGATGGGTTTGATCGGATTATACTGGTAGTGCGGCGGCGAGGCCGGGCACGCGAGATTGTAGATCTGATCGACCTCAAACTTGAACGGGTCGATCACGTCGTGCCGCACGAACTCGAACCGCGGATGATTCGCGAGGTGGGCGATGTTGAGTTTCCGCCCCGTGAAAAGGTTGTCGATGGCGATGACTTCGTGGCCGTCTGCCAGCAGTCGATCGCACAGGTGAGATCCGAGGAATCCGGCGCCGCCGGTAACGAGAATGCGCATAGGTCGGCCTGAGAGACTTGCGAAACCGAAAGCGGTTCGCGAGGAAAAGTTGGGAACCGCCACGTCGCATGTCGCGACATGTGCGCGATTAGCGCCGTTTATCGCGTCACAGAGCTGTCACACGCGCCGCCGCGCCTGCCTCGTAACGGTCGATCCACGCGCGGTGCCATGGGCCGAAATCTCCGGCCTCGAGGTGCGCGCGAGCCTGCGCCATCAGGTCGAGGTAGAAGTGCAGATTGTGCAGCGTCACGAGCGTGCACGCGATGATCTCGCCGGCGAGCGTCACGTGGCGGAGATACGCGCGGGAGAAATTGCGGCACGTGTAGTTGTCGAGGCCTTCGACGAGGGGGCGCGGATCGTTGCGGTATTTTTCGTTCCGCAGGTTGAGCGGGCCGTCGGGCGTGAACGCCAGACCGTTGCGGGCGACGCGCGAGGGCAGCACGCAGTCGAACATGTCCACGCCCAGCGCGATCATCTTCAAAATCTGCGGCGGTGTGCCGAGGCCCATGGTGTAGCGTGGCTTGTCGGCGGGGAGAAACGGCGTCGTCGCTCCGACTTGTTTCAACATCTCCGGCTCGGGCTCGCCGACGCTCACGCCGCCGACCGCGTAGCCGGGGAAGTCCAGCGCGGCGAGCGACTCGGCGGCTTCGCGGCGCAGATCGTCGTAGGTGGAGCCTTGCGCGATTGCGAAAACGTGATGGCCCGCGGCGAGGAAGCCGCTCTCGGTCGCGATCTCGCGGCATTGTTTCGCCCAACGGTAACTGCGCGCCACGGCCTTGGCGCATTCGTCGCGCTCGCAAGGCCAGGGCGGACACTCGTCGATCACCATCGCGATATCGCTGCCGAGGTTTTGCTGAATGCCCATCACTTCGCGTGGCCCGAGGAAGAGCTTCGCGCCATCGAGATGCGATTGAAACGCCACGCCGTCGTCGCGGATATCGCGCAGTTTCGCGAGCGAGAAGACCTGGAAACCGCCGCTGTCCGTGAGGATAGGGCCATCCCAGCCCATGAACTTATGCAACCCGCCCATTTCTCGGACCAGTTCGCTGCCTGGGCGGAGGTTCAGATGGTAGGTGTTGCCGAGGATGACTTGCGCACCGATGTCCTTGAGGTGCTGCGGCGTGAGCGATTTCACCGTCCCCTGCGTGCCGACGGGCATGAAGATCGGGGTCTCGATCACGCCGTGCCGTGTGCGCAAGCGGCCGCGTCGGGCCGCCGTGGCTGTGTCGGTTTGGAGGAGCTGGAAGTGTTCGGCCATGTGCGCGCCCCACCCTACCGGCACACTTGACCCCCCTGTCAAATCATGGGTAATTGCCGGAGTGCTTCTGGTCATCGACAACTACGATTCCTTCACCTTCAACCTGGTCCAATATTTCGGCCAGCTCGGGGTGAATCAGCGCGTGTATCGCAATGACGAGATCACACCCGAGCAGGCGGTGGCGCTCAATCCCGACCGCGTGCTGCTCTCGCCGGGCCCGTGCTCGCCCAAGGAAGCCGGCGTCACGCTGGACATCATCAAGGCCTTCGAAGGCAAAAAGCCGATCTTCGGCGTATGCCTCGGTCACCAGTCGATCGGCCACTATTTCGGCGGCAACGTGATCCGCGCCCCGCGGCTGATGCACGGCAAGACTTCGCCGATCCAGCACAAGGACACCGACGTTTTCCGCGGCATGCCGCAGGGCTTCGCCGCCACGCGCTACCACTCGCTGCTCGTCGAGCGCGCGACCTTCCCGCAAGAACTAGAAATCACCGCTGAGACCGCCGAGGGCGAGGTCATGGGCCTGCGCCACAAATCCCTCCCGATCTGGGGCGTGCAATTTCACCCGGAGTCAATCGCGACCGAGGGCGGGATGAAGATCCTCGAGAACTTTCTGTCGCTCAACTGAGTCCATTCTCCCATGCGCTGTCCCAAGTGCACTTCGATCGAGGACAAGGTCATCGATTCCCGCATCTCCAAGGAGGGTTCGACGATCCGCCGCCGTCGCGAATGCCTCGAGTGCGGTCACCGCTACAGCACCACGGAAGCCGTCGTGCGCGACGGCATCTCCGTCATCAAACGCGACGGGCGGCGCGAGGAATTCTCCCGCGAGAAACTCCTGCATGCCGTCCGCGCCGCCTGTCACAAGCGCCCCGTCGACGCCGAGCAGATCGCAATGCTGATCGAGGACGTGATCGACGCCCTTGAAGCGCAATACGACAGCGAGATCCCTTCCGCCGCGATCGGCGATGCCGTGATGCAACGGCTCCGCACCGTCGACCAGGTGGCCTATGTGCGTTTCGCGAGCGTGTATAAGGAGTTCCGCGACGTGTCGGAGTTCATGCACGAGATCAGCGCGCTCGGTAAGCCGCAGAAATGACCGGCCGTCGCGACGACCTGCGTCGCCTCCACTTCATCAACGCGCTGTTTGCCCACGTCACGGGCAACGACCTCTTCCTCGCGCGCCAGATCAAGGAAGCGATCGCCTTCAGCCTCACCGAACTCGAGCAACAAACCGCCGAACACCCGGACTACGCGCAGAAGTTCGACGCTGCCTTCAACGCCGCCGCCGCGGAACTGCTCGCGAAGTTCTGCACCGATCACCGGCCGCAGCACGGGTTTTATCATTGGGATGCGTCGCTCACGCTCGCCGGTGCCACGCCGCTGTTCACACGCGCCGAAATCCTCTCCGGGCTGAAACACCTCGCCCGTTTTCGCGAATCGACATTGCTCGTCACCAATCTCCGCCCCGCCCTCGTCCCGCCGAGTCGTCGCGCCTCCCCGCGGCGCATACGCGACTACGACGAAGCCCTCGCGCTCATCCGCGACCTCGCCGCCGCGCGCACCGTCCGCGGCGCGAACCTGCAGCTCCTGTTTCTCTGAACAGCGACAGCGAAGAGAACCGGAGAAGGCTCAGTCTTTCTTCCGGCTCGCTTCCGTGCTTCCCTATTCCCGCGATTAACCTCTGAACCCATGGCCAAAACGATCTTTCAGAAAATTATCGACCGGGAGATTCCGGCAAAAATCGAACACGAGGACGACCGCTGCATCGTGCTGCACGACATCCAGCCGCAGGCGCCGGTGCACCTGTTGATCGTGCCGAAGCAACTCATCCCGCGCGTCGCCGAAGCGACGCCCGCCGATGAAGCCGTGCTCGGCCATCTGCTCGTCGTCGCCGGCGTTGTCGCGAAGAAACTCAATCTCGCCGAAGGCTTCCGGATCGTGATCAACAACGGCCCGCACGCGTGCGAATCCGTCCCGCACCTGCACGTGCACCTGCTCGCGAAGCGCCAGATGACCTGGCCGCCGGGCTGATTCACGTCACAGTCCGTCCCGAGTCATGCCCGTGTTCGTCCCGAGTCGGGGCAAGGCGCGGACCGGCTCGCGGCAAAGCGGAACTCCAGGGGGATCGTTCTCTCGGGATTGGCGTGCAGCGAGCGAACGACAAAGAGAACGAAGAACGAGAACGATTCGGACCGGAGCGCTGCTCCCCCTGAAGTTTTTCCGAGTCGACCGCGTGCCTCGCCCCGCTCCGCTTTACGGTCACGCGCGCGAACGCTTTCACGGGGCGGATCGAGCCGCCTAGTTGCAAGAGATGAAATCGCCGAAATGGATTCCCCTGCTATTTCTCGCGTCCGGCTGCCTCGCTTCCGCGGCCACCACTCCGCCCGCCACGGTCGCCGCTGAGCCCTTTCCGCTGGCGCAAGTTCGCCTGCTCGGAGGCCCGTTCAAACACGCGCAGGACCTCAATGGCCGTTACCTGCTCGCGCACGATGTGGACCGGATGGCCGCGCCGTATCGTGTCGAAGCCGGACTTCCTCCCAAGGCGCCGAAATATCCGAACTGGGAGAACAGCGGCCTCGATGGCCACACCGCCGGCCACTACCTCACCGCGCTCGCCCAGATGTGGGCGGCGAGTGGCGAAACCGTTTACAAAGAACGCCTCGACACGATGGTCGCGGAGCTCGCCGAATGCCAGGCGGCGCAGGGCGATGGTTATCTCGGCGGCGTGCCGCGCGGTCGCGTGCTGTGGGACCAGATCGCAAAGGGCGAAATCGATTTCCAAAACTTCAGCCTGAACGGCGCCTGGGTGCCTTGGTATAACCTGCACAAGATCTTCGCCGGTCTGCGTGACGCGTGGACGATCGCGGGAAACGCGCAGGCGAAAGAAGTGCTCATCCGCCTGACTGAGTGGACCGACCGCACGCTCGCGAAACTCACCGATGAACAATTCCAGATGATGCTGCGCACCGAGCACGGCGGCATGAACGAAGTGCTGGCCGACGTCGCCGTGATCGCGACCGAACCGCGCTACTTCGCGCTCGCGGAGCGCTTCTCGCACCGCGCGATTCTCGATCCATTGCTGCAACACCGCGACGAACTCACCGGCCTGCACGCCAACACACAGATTCCGAAGATCGTCGGTTTCGCGCGCATTGCGGAACTCGGAGGCGATGAGTCGTGGCGCGATGCCGCACGCTTCTTCTGGAACACCGTCGTCGACCACCGCAGCCTCGCCTTCGGCGGCAACAGCGAGCGCGAGCACTTCAATCCGACAGACGATTTCTCCTCGCTGCTCGAGTCGCGCGAAGGCCCGGAGACCTGCAACACTTACAATATGCTGCGGCTCACCGAGGCACTTTTCCGTCACGAGCCTGCGGCCCGCTACGCCGACTATTACGAGCGCGCGCTCTACAATCACATCCTCGCTTCACAGCACCCGGAGCACGGCGGTTACGTGTATTTCACGCCGATCCGCCCGCAGCACTATCGCGTGTATTCGCAGCCCAACATCTGCTTCTGGTGCTGCGTCGGCACGGGCATGGAGAACCACACCAAGTATGCCGAGTTCATCTATTCGCACGCGGACGATGCGCTATGGGTGAATCTGTTCATCTCCTCCGAGCTCGATTGGTCGGACCGCAATCTGAAGGTGCGACAAGAGACTTCGTTCCCCGATGATTCTCGCACGAAGCTCACGGTAGCTACCGACAAACCGCAGCACCTGACGATAAACGTGCGTCATCCCGGTTGGGTCTCGTCGGGCGCGCTACGCGTCAAGGTCAACGGACAGCCGCACGCCGCCCTCACGAGCGCCGCCTCGTATCTCGCGCTCACGCGCGAGTGGCGCGATGGTGACACGATCGAGCTCGAGTTGCCGATGCGGACGACGGTCGAGGCGCTGCCCGACGGCTCCGATTACGTGGCATTTCTGCACGGTCCCATCGTGCTCGCCGCCCGCACAGGCACGGATGATCTCGACGGTTTGATCGCCGGTGACGGCCGCATGGCGCACGTTTCCACCGGAGCCTATCTGCCGCTCGATCAGGCACCGATGCTCGTCGGCGATCGCGCGCGCCTCGCCGAATCAGTCGCACCGGTGGCGGGCCAGCCGCTCACCTTCACCGCGAAGAATCTCATTCGCCCCGAGCGCTTCGAGTCCCTCACGCTCGAGCCATTCTTCCGGGTGCACGACGCGCGCTACGTGATGTATTGGCGCACGGTTTCTCCGGAGAACTACGCGAGCGTGATGGCCAGCATCGCCGAATCAGAGAAGGCTCGCCTCGCGCTCGATGCGCGCACGGTCGACCACGTTTCACCCGGAGAACAGCAGCCCGAAGTCGAACACGGTTACCAAGGTGCCGACTCGCGCACCGGCGTGATGCATGGTCGCAAGTGGCGCGACGCCGGCCAGTGGTTCAGCTATCGCCTCAATGCGCAATCTGCCGGCCCGCTCGAGCTGATCGTGACGTATTACGGCGACGAACGTAACCGCGCCTTCGATCTTGTGGCGAACGACCGCGTGTTGACGTCGGTGAAACTCACCGGAGGCCAGCGCGACCGCTTCAACGAAGTCAGTTATCCGATTCCCGCGGATCTGCTGACAGCGGCGAAGGACGGGACGCTGACCGTGAAGTTCGTCGCGGCCGAAGGCTCGCGCACCGCGTCGATCTTCGGCGTGCGGTTAACCAAACGCTAAACAGATCGTCCACGCGACCTCGTCCAACTCTCCATCAGTTGAAGCCTCGCCGGTCCAGTTCGGGGAAAGCGTCCTTAAACGTCTGGAGTGCGAGTTCCTGAGACACAAAGTAGGACTCCCCAACGGTTCTGCCGTTCATGGTGCCAAATGTTAGCCGGACATTCGAATCGGCTCCAATGCCACGTTTCTCCATGGTAATGGCGATGGGGTTCTCCCCGAAGCCAAGCAGAGAATTTTCTAGTTCCTCAATCGGACCCGCGGACACTAGCCGCTGCATAGCCGCCTCACCAATCTCCGCGGACAGCTCCCGATAGAACTGAGTGCGGATCAACTTTCGAGTTCCCTCGGGAATAGCAGCCTCAATGCGAATCCGTTCATTAGATTTCGCGATAGCACCGTGTATAGCCACGGTGTCCACGACCATTATAAACGTCCTTTCCATAAGAGCATTGACCCTCACTCGTGAATCTACCGAAGAGGCTCCGATTTCATTTAGAAGTTCATCGCTCTGAAACGGGATAATCCCGATCAAAGATTCAATTTGCCGCCGTAGCACCCCTTCCGACTCGACACCGTCGGATGCGCTTGGCTTGTCAGCCAAGGCCTTGGGTGGAGCCGACACAGCATCAGATCTCACAGCGATCGATGCCTCCTCGTTCACCTTGGCCATTTCACGAGTAGAGGGAACACGAAATATGAGCAACAGCCCAACAGCTGCACCAATCACCGATAATGAGATCGCCAGTCGTTTCATAGTTCCAAGAATCAATCGGCTACAGGCGGCTTCACCGGGCTACAGGCGGCTTCACCGGGTATTGCAATGGCGATCCCGGGACCCAAATTCGGCCGGCGATAGTTCCAGAGATTACATAATACACTCCATTAGAACCCATATAACCATACGTATAGTCAAAGCTGACGTCTTTCCAACTTCCGCCTGAAGCGGAGACGCTTGGAGCACTGCTTCTTACTCCGTTGCGACCGCCAGTCCCACTATTTACAGCGAACACCCGGCCCGGTGAAGAACGCCGAATGCGATGAACGCTTACGGTTCCTCCGCTGCTTCCCCCGTTTGAGTTGGTTTTTGTCCATGTCAACACGACGATTGCTTCGCCGTTGCCTAGATTCTGCACCTCAATTTGATAGCTAAAATTGTAGGCAATAGTGGTGGAGCCGACTCCTATACTTACGGTCGCGTTCCACGATATCCCACCTTTGGTTATCCCATCTGTCACAATGGCGTTTCCTGCACCATCCCAGAACCCATCGTAGGTCAATAGCTCCTTGTTCGAAAGCATCGCTGAAGGAACTCCGGATCCGGCATAGGATGACAGGTATGTCGACGGATTAATCGTCGGCTGCACTGTCCCGAAGATTTGCTGGCCCGAAGCACTACCAGCTCCAACCACAAATAATACTATCGCGGTTACAAGGCCTGAGCTAATCGCCGAATTGTTGCGTTCATTAACCAACTTGGAACACCGGATAGGAAGACAGCCTAAAATTAATTCTCCGCTTTTTTGCCTGTTATTGGTAATTGACCTGCAAAAGCCAATCTGTTCGCGGGTGGAAACCGCCCCGAATATCGAGGAGCTTGACTCAGTCTAGAAACTTCAGGCTCGCGCCTCGAAGGCGCCGTCGGCGCGTTTCGCGACGAGGCGCTTCAACTCGAGCATCATCAACGTCGCGGAAAGTTCCGACGCCGATTTGCCCGTCTGGGAAGCGAGTGCGTCGATGCCGAGGATCGCGCCGCCGGCGAAGCACGCCATCACGGCGGCTTCGGCTTCGGTGAGTCCGGTCGATGTGGGCGCACCGGCGTCCGTGCCGGTCTTCGCCGGGATCGGGCTCGGTCGCATGCCGCCGAGATAATTCAACTCGGCCAACACGTCATCCACGCTCGTGAGCAAGGTCGCGCCGTCGCGGATCAATTGGTGGCAACCGGCACTCGTGTTCTGATCGATCCGGCCTGGCACCGCGAACAGCAGGCGACCCTGCTCTCCCGCGAATTTCGCCGTGATCATCGCGCCGCCGCTCACGTCGCTTTCGACCACGATCACCGCTTCACTCATTCCCGCCACGATGCGGTTTCTCATCGCGAACGACTGTTTGTCCGCGCGCCGGCTGAACGGAAACTCCGAGAGGATCGCGCCCTCCGCCTCGATCGCGCGATAGAGTGCCAGATTCTCGGGCGGATAAATGATATCGATGCCGCACCCGAGCACCGCGGCAGTTTTGCCGCCCACCGAAAGCGCGCCCTCATGCGCGGCGGTATCGATGCCGCGCGCGAGTCCGCTGACCACGCAGAAACCGAGTTGCGCGAGTTCCGCGCCGAGTTTCTTCGCCGTTGCCTGACCGTAAAGCGTCGTGCGCCGCGAGCCGACGATCGCCACGCAGCGGTGGCCAAACTCGTATTTGCCTTTTCGATACAAGCCGATCGGCGGATCATGGATCTCGCGAAGCAGCGAGGGATAACCCGCGTCCGTGCCAGTGATGAAATCCGCACTGCTCTGAACCATCCGCTGCTCTTCTCGCGCGAGGTCGAAGTGCTCGCGCCAGTTCGTAATCGTGCGGCTGATCGCGGGACCCACACCTTTGACTTGTTCAAGGCGGGCTGCACCCACGGTGAAAATGGCACGCGGATCACCGCCGAGTTCGGCGAGCAGACGGTTGAGCGTGATCGGGCCAATGTTCGGCAGGGCGTTCAGCACCAACATCGCCTGCCGTTCACTCAGCTCGCCGCTCATGCCGGCAATTGGCGCAAAGAGGGTGCCAGGTAGTCAACCAGTTGCGTGATGCGCACAGCGGTCTGCCCGTGGGCGCGTGCGAGCGCATCGGCGGCCAACCCATGCCACACTACGCCGCGCGCCGCCGCGAGGGCCGGCTCGTCCGGAGTCTGTGCGAGCAGACCGCCGATCAAACCTGCGAGCAAGTCGCCGCTGCCGCCCCGCGCCAGCACAGGGCCACCGGCGAGGCTGTGATACGCAATTTTCCCAACGAAGACGCGTGTCGTCGGTCCTTTCAGCACGAGCGTTCCGCCGGAGTCCTGCGCGAAGGCCACGGCGTCACGTCCGCCGCCGATGCGCAGAAATTCGCCCGCGTGGGGCGTGAACACGCGCGGCGCCGATCCGGCCGACACGATCTCCGGTTGCAGCGCATCCGCATCCAGCACGAGCGGCACTTTGGACCGGCTCACGATATCGCGCACGAGCGCGAGCGTTTCCGGTTCGCGGCCGAGGCCGGGGCCGATCACGAGCGAACTCGCGCGCGTCACGCGCTGTTCGAAGAGATGCCGCCCTTCCAACGAGAGGGCACCGTGCGGCGTCTCCGGCCAGCCGACCCACATGATTTCCGGCCACCGCGCCGCATAGGCCGCGGCGAGTGATTCGGGCACAAACGCAGTCACGAGCCCCGCCCCGCTCTTCAGTGCGGCGAGAGCAGCCATCTGGATCGCACCCGGATACCCGCGCGAACCGCCGAGCAGAAACACGTTCCCAAACGTGCGCTTGTCGCACGCCGCCGGGCGCAGCTCCGCGAGGGGCGCGAGCAAGGCCGGCGTCAGCACACGCTCGGGGATGTCTGCGTGCGGATTCGATCTCCCGGAAAAAAACCCGAGGTCGAGATAGCGCAGGCGCCCCGCTTCTGCGGCCCGCGCCGGTGTTTTCACCGCACCGGTCGCATACGTGAAATCCGCGCGAAACAAACCCGCGCTCGGCAGATCGACGGCCGCGCGCAACCGCACGGGCAAGGCATTCGCGCGCGCGAGCAGTTCGCCGATCTCGGACGTGACGGGCGGCCGAAACTGGAAACCGAACACGCCATCGAGGCACAGCTCGTAGCGCTCGTCCTTCCCTTCCAACGTCGGCCGCACGCGCACGCGCGTCGGATGTCGTTGGTGGAGTTCACGCCACGACCGCGCGGCGAGCGGCCGCAGCATCCGTTCACCGAATGCAAACACCACGTCGGCCGACGCAGCCGGAAAGCGCTCGAGGACGGCGTGCGCGGCGATCAACGCATCGCCGCCGTTGTGGCCTTTGCCGGCGAGCACGAGCACGCGACCGTCCGGACGGAAACCACCGATTTCGAGAAAATCCCGCAGCACCGCTTCGCCGATCGCGCTGCCGGCGCGCTGCATCGCGGGCCATTCGGCCGCTTCGTTGCCGGCGAACAACTCCGCTTCAAATTGCCGCGCCTGCTCGCACGTGAAGATCGGATGACTCGGCAGCATCGGAGCTCCCTCGGTTACTTACTCGGCAGTTTCCACAACTCGGAACGCGCTTCCTGCAGCCATTGCCGGCGCCGCGCTTCCGGTTCCGTGAACTGCAGCGGCGTATTCTCCGGGATGCCGCGCGACAACACGGGCCGCGTGAGCGCCGGGATCGTGCGGAAGTAGTAGAGATCGCCATTACGCAGCACCTCGAAGCACATCGCGTAGGATGTTCGCGCAGTGTCCCAGAGCGCGACTTCGGTGATGTCGTTCTCCCAGACCGCGTGATCCTGCCAGTGGGAAAATACTGCCTCGATCTCCGTTTGTTGCGGACGCTCGAGTTTCACCACCTGGGTCGGCGGTTCAGGGAGAGGTTCTTTTTTTGGCTCGGGCAACGACCAGACAAACGCGGCGCCGAGCAGGAAACCCAACGTGATCCACGAGGGCGTTTTCGAAAGCTTGCGAACGGAAGGCTGCGGCGTTTCGGGGGCGTCTTCGTCCATGGCGTCGATCAGACTGCCCGAACCAAAGCGGCGACCGCGAGCGCGCAATTCTCCGTGTGCGAAAGCGTGAGCATCACGTGCGTCGCTCCGACGTGCTTCATCAGCGCTTCGCCCTTCTCATCGAAGCGCACCATCGGCTCGTGGCGCGGGCCATGATAGACCGAGATCGATTTCCAGCTTAGCTCCGCGCCGATGCCGGTCGTGAAACATTTCGACACCGCCACCTTCGCCGCGAAACGCGCGGCGATGTGCTTGTGCGGGTGCGCCATGCCGCTGCAGTAGGCCTTCTCTTCGTCGGTGAGAATACGGTCCACGAAGCGATCCCCCTGCCGGAGCATCACGCTTCTGATCCGATCGACTTCGATGATGTCGGCACCGATTCCGAGCAGGATCCCACCGGGCGGAAGTTGGATGTTCATGGGACTGACAGTAGCGAGGAGCGGGGAGTGAGTAGCGAGGAGAATGGGAAGCGGTGCGCAGAGAGGGCTGGGATGCTCGCTTGCCGCGGCTCACTAGTCGCCACTGCTTCACTCGTTCATTCGCGTTTTCATCTCACGCACGGCTTCCTCGATGCCGGTGAAGAGCGCGCGACTGATGATGCTATGGCCGATGTTGAGCTCGTGCAGATGCGGGATCGTGCGCACCTCGGCGATGTTCACGTAGTTGATGCCGTGGCCGGCATTGACGACGAGCCCGAGATCGTGCGCGCGCACGGCGCCGAGTCGGAGGCGTTGAAACTCTTTCGCACGCTCGGCGGGCTGGTAGCACGCGTTGGCATACGAGCCGGTATGCAACTCGATCCACGGCGCGCGCAACTCGGCGGACAGCTCGATCTGCGCGTCGTCGGGATCGATGAAGAGGCTCGTCTTGATGCCGGCTGCGTTCATCGCCTCGACGACGGCGCGCACCCGGTCGCGATTCGCGACGACATCGAGTCCGCCCTCGGTAGTGACCTCCTGGCGGTTCTCCGGCACGAGGCACACGGAGTCGGGTTTCAGTCTCAGCGCGAACTCCGTCATCTCGGGCGTGCACGCCATCTCAAGATTCAGCCGCGTGGCGATGCTCTCGCGCAGCCGCCACACGTCGCGCTCCTGGATATGACGCCGATCCTCGCGCAAATGCACCGTGATGCCGTCGGCGCCGGCGCGTTCGGAGAGTTGCGCGAGCAACACCGGGTCGGGCTCGACCGCTCCGCCGCAAGTGGAGTCGGCTTGCCGATACCGCGCCTGCCGAAGAGTCGCGCAATGGTCGATGTTGACGCCGAGGAGAATCATGGGGGCCGAGGGAAACAAAAATATAGAAAGCAGGAAATCAGGAAAATCGATCCGCTCGGCATGAGTCGGCACAGTGTGCGGATCGAGTCGGGACTACAG
>JAEYQF010000264.1 GCA_023410155.1 Verrucomicrobiota bacterium
CGACCATGGGGACTCTGCCAGATTTGCATGGTCACCATCCGGACTGAGCGGCTCACGGTTTTCCACCTGAAATTTGCGCTGAATGAGAGTGACGAAATCCTCCCATTTGCGAGAGTCGGTGATCTCCATGCCGCACCAGTCCGTCCCATTCTCTGTCTCGCGCGCTGCCACCCCATGCAGTCTGTGAAGCTCGACGATTGGGTGCGCTGGCACGCGGAGGGCTACGCGTGTTTGCCTTATGCCTGCTGGAGGAACGACACGGCTCTGCCGCGGCGATGGAGTGGGCTGCTCGATTCTCCGGCTGCTGTGCTCCTGGAGAGCGGTCACCGCGACGGCTTCACCTACCTGTGCCGAAACCCAGCGCGCGTGTTGCTGGGCAACGAGACCGGCGCAGCGATCACGTCTGCGATGCGGGCCGAAACGCCCGATTGCCGCATCGGACGACCGCTGGAGATCGCAACGGCTTTTGCGGCCGAACGCCGCTCTCCTGCACTCCCCGGCTGGCCCGCGATTACGACCGGCGTCTTCGCGCTCCTGGGTTACGACTTGGTGCAAACTTGGGAAAAGATCCCTCGCCGCGCCCCGCGTGATCTCAACCTTCCGCTCTATGTGTTGTTCGAGCCCGCGGAACTCTACGTTTACGACCATCGCGAGCGACGGCTAGGAGTGGTGGTCTGGCGCGATGTCGGGACCGACGGCTTGACGGCGCATTTCGACGCTGCCCGTCATGCTGCCGATGCCGCCATCGACGCGTGGCTGCGCGCAAGCGATCCCGAGTCGAGCCATGGTGCGGACAGGGCCGAGCCTGGGAGCGCACCGAGTCGGTCGCCGGTCTGGTCATTTTCGCGCGACGGTTTCTGCCAGGCGGTCCGGCGCGTGCAGGATTACATCGCTGACGGCCACACGTATCAGGTGAACCTTTCTCTCCGCGAAAGTCGTCCAACCCGCACTCCCGGGGAAACGATCTACGAGGCGCTTCGATCAATCAACCCCTCGCCCTATATGGGATTCGTGCGGATGCCTGACTTCAGCCTCGTGTGTGGTTCGCCCGAGCTTCTCGTGCGCGTGAAGGACCGCGTCGTGAGTTCCCGTCCCATCGCAGGCACACGACCGCGGGGGAGTTTGCCCGAAGACGACGCGTCGTTGTCCGCCGAGTTGTTCGCGAGTTCGAAAGAGCGCGCGGAGCACCTGATGCTGGTCGATCTCATCCGCAACGACATCGGCCGTTTGGCCTGCCACGGAACCGTGGTCGTGCGAGAGTTCATGACGCTCGAGAAATACTCCCACGTCATGCACATCGTCTCGCAGGTCGAAGGGCGTCTGGCTGCCGACGTCGGCACGGCTGAGATCGTGCGCTCGATGTTTCCCGGCGGCACGATCACGGGCTGTCCGAAGGTCCGCACGATGGAGATCATCGAGGAACTCGAGCCGGTGGGTCGCGGATTTTACACCGGTGCGCTCGGTTGGCTCACCGCGGCAGGCGAGATGGAACTCAACATCATCATCCGCTCGATGCTCCTCCAAGACGGTGTCGCGCATGTGCAGGCCGGAGCCGGCATCGTCGCCGATTCCGTCCCCGAACGTGAACTCGACGAATCGCTCCGAAAGGCCAAGGCGTTGTGGGTCGCACTCGAGTGCGCCTCCTCGATCTCTTCGTCATGACACCTTCCGAACGCGTTTTTTTTGACGGCGCCTTGCGTCCAGCGAGCGAAGCCGGATTTCGCGTCGATGACCACGGCGTGTTGTATGGCTGGGGCTTTTTCGAGACGTTTCGCACCAGTGGAGGCCGGCCGCACCAGTGGAGCCGCCACCGGGATCGCCTGTTCACAGCGTGCGAGCGGGCAGGGATCGAGTTGCCGGTTTCCTTTCTCGCTTGGTTTGAGCCGGCGCTGGCGATGGCCTGCCGGGGTTTGCTCGAGGCACGAGGCTGGGAAGACGGTGTGTTTCGTTACACAATCACAAGCGGAACGCCTGCTTCTGACGGCCGCTATCGGGAGCCTCGGGAACTGCTCACCCTGCGCGCGTTGCCGACGGTGCCCCCACAGCACGGGATTGCTCTGCGTATCCTGCGTCTGCGCCGGGATAGCGGCGAGTGGCTCCCACGGCCGAAAAGCGTCAACTACGCCAACGCTCACGCCGGCCTGCGTGAACTCGCCTCCCGCGGCGCGGATCCGGCCGAGGAAGGACTCTTTCTCAGCACCGACGGCTTCATCGTCGAAACCCCGCGCCAGAATCTCGCGTGGATCTTTGGAGACGAGATATTCACGCCGGCGATCGAGCTCGGGGGCGTGGCCGGCACGGCGCTTTCGTGGGTGTTCGATCAGGGCCTGGCGTCGCGCTATGTCCGGGCGCGCGTCGAAGACATTGCTGGAGCGGACGCCTTGTTCACCGTCAACGCCGTCCGTGGCATCACTCCCGTCGCGGCCGGTTGGGATGCGGACGACCAGAACCAAGTGCTGACTTTCGATTCGGCCGTGAACGAGAAGGTGCTCTGGCTGCAGCAACGCTGGACGGCGGCTTTGGCTGCGACCGCGGCCGCGCGCTGAAGGGGCGAGGGGCCGGCCATGAACTATCCGGAGGCACGCGAGTATTTGCTGCGGCTGAAAGCTCGCGGCGTTGCGCTCGGACTTGAGCGGATGCAGGCGTGGGCTTCCGCACTGGGGGATCCGCACCTCGCCGTCCCCTGTATCCACTTGGCTGGGACAAACGGCAAAGGGTCCGTGGCAGCCATGCTCGAGTCGATTCTCCGCACGGCGGGGTGGCGCGTCGGTCTTTACACTTCGCCGCATCTCGTCCGACTCGGCGAACGAATCCAGATCAACCGCGAACCGCTGAACGACGCGCAGATCGCGGCGTGGGTGGGGGAGCTTGCGCCACGGGCCGGTCAGCTTGCGTCCGTGGCTGGATCTGCCGGCGGCCCGAGCTACTTCGAGTTCATGACCGGGATCGCTTTCGCCCATTTCCAACGCGCCCGCTGCGATATCGCCATCATCGAAACCGGCCTCGGGGGCCGGCTCGATGCCACCAATGTCGTCTCCCCCCTCGCGACCGGCATCACCTCCATCGGATTGGACCATTGCGAGGTGCTGGGCGGCACGCTCGCGGCAATCGCCCGCGAGAAAGCCGGTATCATAAAGGCGAATACACCGGTCGCGGTCGGCCTGCTTCCGGCGGAGGCTGAGGTGGTGGTTCGCGAGGTCGCGGCCCAGCGGCATGCGCGAGTTCACTCCGTCCGGGAAACATTCGGTGACGATCCCGCTCGTCTTCCGAGCTCGGCTCTCGCGGGAGCGCATCAGCGGATCAACGCCGCCACCGCGACGCTGCTCGCGCGGTGTTTGCCCGCGCGATGGCGCGTCGACGATGCGGTGATCGCCGGCGGGCTCGCTCGCGTGAAGTGGCCGGGCCGATGGCAGCGTATCGAGGTCGATAACCGACTCGTCGTTTTGGACGCCAGCCACAATGAGGAGGGGGCGCGCTCGCTTGCGCCCCTTCTGGAAGAACTCCGGACCGAGCGCGGGCGGCCGCCGATCGTAGTCGCAGGTGTCCTGGGGATCAGTCGGGCCCAACCCCTCCTTGAGGTGATTGCTCGCCACGCCGGGCAGATCGTTCTTGTCGTTCCCGATCAGCCGCGCGCCTGTTCGTTCGAGGAATTGGAACACGCGCTCCCGGCGATGCCGCGGGTGCCTGTTTCCCGCGCCGCCCTGTCGACGATTTTTCCTTCGCGCCATCGGTGTGCATTGGGCGCTCCCGGCGACGCCATCGTGGTCACCGGCTCGATCTACCTGGCGGGTGAAGTTCTCGCCCGCCTCGAAGGCCGCACCGAGGGTCCGGAGAGCCGGCTGCAGGACTTCTAGCAGTCGCAAAAGCCCCAACTTTACCCTTTACACCCTCCCGAGCGTTCTCTGTTTTCGACCGCTCTTCCCATGCAAAAGACCAAAAAGTCCGTTGCCAAGCGCTTCAAGCTGACCGCCAAGGGCAAGCTCGTGCGCCGCACGCCGGGATTCCGTCACCTGCTGGCCTCCAAGAGCACGAAGCAAAAGCGTCGTGCCTCGCGGGACAAGCTCGTGGCGGACGGTCACGCGGAGGCGCTCAAGCGCGCCCTTCCGTTCGGCCTCTAAACCTCCGACGCGCGTATCCACTAACTTCGCAGCCAGGTGATTCTTAAGCCGACCTGACCGCGACTAACCTATAAAAGGAATAAACCAACATGGCTCGTGCAACAAACTCCCCCGCGTCGCGTAAGCGCCGCAAGAAAGTGCTGAAATATGCCAAGGGCTATTTCGGCAATAAATCGAAGCTGTTCCGCTACGCCAAGGAAGCGGTCCAGCACGCCTGGCAATACGCCTACGCTGCGCGCCGCAAGAAGAAGGGCGACTTCCGCAGCCTCTGGATTGTGCGCCTCAACGCGGCCTGCCGCGCCAACAACATCAGCTACAGCCGCTTCATCGAGGGTCTGAAGGCCGCCAACATCGGCCTCGACCGCAAGGTCCTCAGCGACCTCGCGATCCGCGATGAGGTCGCCTTTACCGGCCTGGTCAAGCAAGCCCAGGACGCGTTGAAGGCCAAGGCCTCCGCTGCGAAGGCCTGATCACCTGACAATACGCGAGCCGGGACAAGGCTCGCCTCCCTGTCTCACTTTACGGAGGACGGGCCTCGTTACCGGGGCGCCGTCCTCTTTCTTTTTCCAACCACGCACACGGCGCTTCGCCAGCTCCCTCGGATTTCTCTGTGAACTCCGTGCCTCTGTGGTTCAATAAATCTCCCCATGCAGGAACAACTCTCCGCTCTCACCGCCAAGGCGCAGGCCGAACTCGCCTCGCTGAAAACGCGTCCCGAGTTCGAAGCCGCCAAGGCCCGCTACGTCGGCCCCAACGGCGAACTCACCGCGCTCATGAAGCAGATGGGCTCGCTGCCCAAGGAGCAGAAGCCCGTCGTCGGCAAACTCATCAACGAGGCCAAGGGCCAGCTCGCCGCCCTCCTCGAGTCCGCACTCCGCACGATCGAGTCGGCCGAGCTCCAGGCTCAGCTCGGGCCTGCGATCGACCCGACGCTTCCGTCGCCCGATTTCGGTCCCGGCACGTCCCACCCACTCACGCTGGTGCGCGAAGAGATGTGCCGCATCCTTCGCAAGGTCGGCTTCACCGTCGCCGACGGCCCGGAAGTCGAGACGGAGTATTACTGCTTCGACGCGCTCAACACCCCGTCCGATCACCCCGCGCGCGACGCACAGGACACGTTTTATCTCCCGACGTCCGCCCGCTTCGGCAACGTCTCGAAAAAGAATCCCGACGAGAAATACCTCCTGCGCACGCACACCTCGTCGGTGCAGATCCGCACGATGCTCAAAGGCGAACCGCCGATTCGCATCGTGTCACCCGGCCGCGTGTATCGTCGCGACACAACCGACGCCACGCACTCGGCGAATTTCCACCAGCTGGAATGCCTTTACGTGGACAAGAATGTCACCGTCCGCGATCTGAAGGCGCTGCTCGATTACATCTTCGCCTCGCTCCTCGGCAAAGAAACGAAGACTCGCTTCCGTCCTCACTATTTCGGCTACACCGAGCCGAGCTTCGAGGTGGATCTCTCTGCCAAGCACCTCCCGAAGGTGAAGAAGGAGTGGATCGAGATCGGCGGCTGCGGCATGGTCGATCCGACCGTGTTCGAGGCTGTCGGCTACGATCCCGAAGTGTGGAGCGGTTATGCGTTCGGCATGGGCCTAGAGCGCCTCGCGATGCTCCTCTACGGCATCGATGACATCCGCTACTTCTACCAAAACGACCTCCGCTTTCTGAAACAATTCGCCTGACGAACCAAGTTACACAGAGGCGCACGAGGACCCACAAAGAGCACAGAGAAAATCCAACCTCTTCCTCCGTGACCTCTGTGCCGCCTCTGGTGCCCTCTGTGAAATCTCCGATTTCTTCCCGTGAAAATTTCCCTCAACTGGCTCCGCGACTACGTTGATCTCACGGCTTCGGCCGACGAAATCTGCCGCGCCATCACCTTCCTCGGCTTCGAAGTCGAGCAGGTCATCTCCACCGGCGCGCCAAAGCTGGATAACGTCGTCGTCGGCGAGATCCTCACTCGCGGCAAACACCCCAACGCCGACAAGCTTTCCGTCTGCACCGTCGACGTCGGTTCCGCCGGTGGCGTGAAAACCATCGTCTGCGGCGCGCCCAATTGCGACGCCGGCAACCGCGTGCCTGTCGCGCTCCCCGGCGCCGTGCTCCCGGGCAACTTCGTCATCAAGCAATCCAAGATCCGCGGCCAGTCCTCTGATGGCATGATGTGCGCCGCCGACGAACTCGGCCTCGGCTCCGATCACGCCGGCCTTCTTCTTCTCACCGGTTCGCCCGCTCTCGGCACGCCAATCAACGACGTGCTTCCGCCGGGCGATACCGTGTTCGATATCGAGATCACGCCCAATCGCCCCGACGCGCTTTCGCACCTCGGCATCGCCCGCGAACTCGCCGCCTGGTTCAAGCTCCCACTGAAATACCCGCAGGAAAAATTCCGCGGCGATGCCGGCTCGGCCGCGCGCCCCGATCTTCTGCGCAACGTCTCGGTTCACTCGCCCGAAGACTGCCCGCTCTACACCGCGCACATCATCAGCGGCATCAAGATCGGCCCGTCGCCTGACTGGATGCAGCGTCGCCTCGCGGCCGTCGGACTTCGTCCGATCAACAACGTCGTCGACGTCGGCAACTACGTGATGCTCGAAACCGGCCAGCCGTTGCACGCTTTCGACGCGAAGAAACTCGGCGGCAACGAAATCGTCGTCCGCCGCGCCACCGAGGGGGAAAAACTCACCACGCTCGACGGCAAGGAGCGCACGCTCACCAGCCAGATGCTCGTCATCGCCGACGCGCAGAAGCCTGTCGTCGTCGCCGGCATCATGGGCGGCGAAAACTCCGGCGTCTCCGCCGACACGACCGACCTCGTGCTCGAGTGCGCGATTTTCAAGCGCCAGTCCGTTCGCGCCACTTCGCGCAAACTCGGACTTTCTTCAGATTCATCCTACCGCTACGAGCGCGGCGTCGATCCGCACGGCGCTCTCGAAGCGGCGTGGCGCGCCGTCGATCTCATCATTGAAACCGCCGGCGGCCAAATCGTCGGCCCGGTCTTCAAGGTTGGCGGGGATGTGCCGTGGCAGCGCGAGATCGTCGTCACGCACGACTACATCACCGAGAAACTCGGTTTCGACATCCCCGCCGACGACATGCGCGCCGCCTTCGAGGCGCTTGAGCTCACGATCACCCGCGAAGAAGCGACCGAGAGCCGCGGCCCCGCGTGGACGGTTTCGATTCCGAGCTGGCGCGACGATCTCGATCGCCCGATCGATCTCGTCGAGGAAGTGCTGCGCATCTACGGCACGGAGTAAATTCCCGCCACCGTCGTCACGTCGCCCGGCCGCGTGCACGACGACGACACGATCGTGCACTTCAACCGCCGCGTCACCGATTACCTCGTCGGCCACGATTTCCACGAGTGCGTCAACTACACGCTGCGTCCGGCGAAGGAGCTCGCCGCGTGGGTCTCGCAAACCGCCGCCGCCGAGCTCGCGCTCGCGAATCCGTTCGTCGAAGACCAGTCGCACCTGCGGCCCACGTTGATCTCGGGTCTGCTCGAGTCGCTGAAACTCAACCAATCCCGTGGCGTCCCCGCTTCGCGCCTCTTCGAAACCGGCCGCGTGTTCCTCGAGCACAACGGCCAGAATCTCGAGTGCGCGGGCGTCGGCTTCATCATCGCTGAGGATGCCGAGCGTCGCTGGAAGAAGCGCGAAGCGTCGGACTTCTACACGGTCAAACACCATCTGGAGGCGCTTGCGTCCGCCGCTGGCCTCGACCTCGCGCGCCAACCCGAACTTCCGTCTGACGTTGTTCTCTCCGGATGGCAGGCGGGGCAGTTCGCCGCCAAAGGCGAGGTCGCCCGCGGCTGGATCGCCAATTGCGGTCTGCTTGATCTGAAACTGCTGAAGACGCTCGGCATCGAAGGCAGAGTTTACGCCGGGATGTTCGCGATCCTGCCGGAGAAACTCTCCGCCGATACTGCGCGCCGCCGCTACTCCGACTTCAGCCTTTTCCCGGCCGCGCTGCGCGATCTCGCGCTTGTGGTCGACGCGACGACTTCGTCCGACGAAGTCCGCAAAACGCTCACGAAGCTCGCCCGCGCCGCTGCCGGCAATGCGTTCGCGGTCGAGAGCGTCGCTGTCTTCGACGTGTATCAAGGTCAGGGCGTGCCCGAAGGAAAGAAGAGCCTCGCGTTCGCGCTGACCTTCCGCGCTGCCGACCGCACGTTGACGGACGATGAGGTGAACACCGCCTTCCAGAAGATTCAGGACGAACTCGCCCGCACGACGGCTTGGGTCGTGCGGAAGTAAACAC
>JAEYQF010000280.1 GCA_023410155.1 Verrucomicrobiota bacterium
ACTCCATACAGCGAAGTGATGCGTTGCTGCCCGTCGAGTAGCAGCTTGACGACGCCAGGGATCAGAGGACCGTCGCCGCGGCGGGCAGCCTTATTGGATTCCGTGGCCCAGACGAGCAGTCCTCCGACCGGATGTCGGCGGTAAAGCGAACCGAAAAGGCCGCGCACTTGGTCACGATTCCAAACGTAGCCGCGCTGGAATTCCGGGAGGGCCATGTGGCCGCTATCAATATGGTCGAGAAGCGTGGAGATTTTCATGAACCAGATGGAACTGCGAGAGAAGGGCGGCGGGTCAGCTCGGCGCGAAAGCCGCTATATTCAATTCATGGATCAACGCGGTCAGTGCTCCATCACTGGTGACACGCTCAATTTTGGCAGCGGTAGCGGCGACGAATTCCCCAGTCACGTGAGCAGCTGCCCACGCGAGATCCTCAACCGTAGGATCAGGGATGAACGGGTTCTGTAGTGCGAAGCGTCCTCGCTCGCAGCCCAATGAATTCCGCCGGTCGCGTCCACTCGGCTCCTCCGGGAATAAAACCCGCAGAAGATCGAACCGGGCAGCTTTCCATGCCTCCTGTAATCGGTCGCAAGCTGCATTTTCACCTGCCCAGAAGAGATGAAATTCTGTCCGCCAGCCGATGCCGACACTCAGTGAATCCTTCCCATGTTCCCGCAAATAGCACCGGGTATCTGTATCCGAGCCCCACGCGATCATCTTCCATTCTTTTGGCAAGCTTGCCTGCAGGTGCTCACGCAGACCCGCTGTTCCGAGCGTCAGCCAATGAGTGATGATGGATTCCCGTGCGGTCGAGAGTTCGATGAAAGCGTCCCATCGGTTCCGGTCCGCAAACAGGGTGACGGATTCTTTGAGTAAAGCAGGATGAGTCATGGGGTGGTCCAGCGTTCGAAGACAATTTCCAGAAAGGCACGCACTCGTCGATTGGTGTGTGGAACCCTAGGTAGAGCGAATCGCTGCCAATGGGCGGCGAGTTCGGGGAGCTGTAGAATCTGAGGTTCCAGAGGAACGATGTCCGGGAGTGTTGCCGGAAAGCCTGCCGGACGCTGAACGCTATGCGAGACGGGATACTTCGTGGCGTCGGGAGTCACATAGAGTAGTGCGAAGGCTTGCCGCGTTGTCAGAGCATCGTAGTCGAGAGTGGAATCGAGCTCGTGGATCTCACGATACCAGTATCGATATAGTTGGTTTTTTTGATCCTCTGCGTCATTGGATTTATTCTCAATGATAACAACGCCGGCAGGGCAGCGGCGCCTGAGGAGAATATCCACCCGGCCGAGTTCGACTGTGACGATCCATTGATCGCTCGGGAGATGTTTGATCCCGATGCGGTCGAGGAAACTATCCAATAAGAGGCGGCCTTGACCATGCGTGCCATGAGGGTCCAGCCAGTCGCCAATGAGCCGGCTCTGGATGTTCTCAGAGAGCGGGATAAAACGCAGCGGGTTGTAACCGGCGCCTTCGGCACGATTCAGCTCGTCATGATGGGTCCGTGCTATGTGCCACGTGTCGAACACTGCCGCCGCGTCAGAGAGCGCCGTCCCAAGCGATTTTTCACGCAACACCACATAGTCAGAGAGCAACGACTGGATGGCTTGAAGCGTGAACGTCGTTGGGTTCATACAAGGCTCACTGGGCCGGTGAGGAGAGCGTGCATCGATGCCTGCTTCAGGACGCGCGTCTTCCCCAACCTCGCCACTGAGGCCTCCAGCTTCCCGTCCAGCTCTCTCCATACCTCGCGGATGCGTAGGCGATCTGGCAGCCGGGGATTACGCGGCAGCGATATTTCATTACGCGGGCGACGCGCCGAGCGGTTTGATGCTCCCGAGGTCAAGGAGGGTGTAGCGTGGGCGCCCTTGGCCTACTTGGACGACGTTAAGGGTGATGATGGAGGGCCTGTTCAGGTGTTGCTGATTCAGCACGTTCGGATCTTGGATCTCCGGGCCCACCTTGCCGCGCAGCACACCTTTCTGATCTATCAGCTTGAACTCAAAGGTGCGGCCCACCGGCAATGCGCCGATGATCTGGCCGGAAAACTCCTCCGTCGTCTCCTTAATGTTGTCCGCATTCAGGCGCTTGGCGGAATTTTTCACCTGCTCGCTGCCCGAAAAGCGGAAGATCGAGTGGTTAAACTCCAGGCCGCACCACGCGTTTTGCTCCGAGACGTAGTCGAGGAACTCGGCGGCTTTCTTGACCGCGCGCGGATGCAGCTCGTCCACGAGTTCGGATAGGTCGTCATCGCTGCCTTCGGCAGCGACTCGGAACAGGATTTCCAGCTTCTGCATCGCGACCTCGGTGTTTTGCGGCACGCCGAGGTCGATTTGGGACTGTTTCGGGTCGGGAGGCGTCGGCGGCTTGGGCAGCTCGAACTCGAAACCAAAGGAGCCTATGGCCGTGCCCGTGATGATGAGCTGGTTTCTCTGCTTGTCCGGGATCGGGCCCATGTAGCGGAGGTTGTCCGAGATGCCGGCGACGATGGCGGAGAACGCGTCGGTGAAGGCGCTCGACGCCTTGCTGGCGAAATCCGCCGCGATGCCGTGGCTGCCGAAGACTGGCGTGCCGCGGAAGGTGAGCCGGGCCTTTTTCGGGAGCAGCGCGGGGTCGATTTTCGCCAGCGCTTCCTTGGCGTTCCTCAGTCGCGTCTCGAAGCTCCGGCGGTCGATGACGCGAGACGCGGGGATTTCCGCGAGGATGGATTCCAGCTCGCTGACCTCGGAGGCGAGGAAAAGGTATTCGTCTTGGTTCATGGGGCGGCTCCTTCCCGCTCGATTTGATCGAGCAACCCGGTGGCCGCCTGATCCTCGGCCGCGGAGAGTTCGACTTGGACAAAGCCTTTCCAAGTGCCGTTTCGGCGATGCGACCACATGCTATACCAGTAGGAAATCCGTCTCACGTCGAACGGCTCCAAGGAAAGGCCGATTTGGTGGGTATAGCCATCGACCAGGTAAGTTTCTTTGACGAGCGGGTGGTTGAAGAGGTCGGGGTGCGCCGCGACTAGATCGCTCTGCATTTTGCCGCCGGGCAGCTGATAAAAGGTGACAACATCGACGTCCTTCGGCGCTTCGTCGCGGAGCGCCTCCTTGTGTTCCAAGAAACCGCCGTCGAGCCACTGGAAACCTCCGGCGATCATGGTTTGGCCAAGGGCGGCGCGGTAGGCGATAAGTCCGCGAAGGATGCGGATGCGTTCGGGCGAGGTGGCGAAGCGCTCCACCACGGCGACAAGCGAGGCGCGATAGGGCGAGCGGTCGGGGCTGTGTCCGGGCTGGCCGGGGCGGATCGGAGGCAGGACGGCGGCGCTGTTCCAGTGCGGGATCATCGTGACGGCGATGCGTGGTTCTACGAGGCCCCGCGCGCTACACGAGACGAATTTGGCCGGTGAGGAGGGCGTGCATCATGGCCTGCTTGAGGGCGCGCGTCTTTTCCCGCCTCGCCTCCAAGGCCGCCAGCTCCCCGTCCATCTCTCCCAACACCTCGGCGATGGCGGTTTGCTCGGCTTTCGTCGGGGGAAGCAAAAGCTCGATCTCACCGAGGGCCGTGGCGCTGATGTGAACCACGGCGTCGCCCTGCCCGCGGCTCGCCTTCTGCGCCTGAACCGGAGCGCTGTTTAAGAAATAGCCAAGAAACCGCGAATCTGCGGCCGTGGGGCGAAGAATCACGATGTCTCCGCCCGCGTAGGCTTCGCAGTCGTCCACGAAAGCGACCGCCTTGCCGATCTCCTTCTTCGTTTCGCCGGAACCCGCGAAAAGAATGTCGCCGCATCGAAGGCGCGTGGCCTGAGCGGCGACGGCGGGAGAAATGCGCGAGTTGAAGGTGCGGACGATATCGTGGTGGTGGGTGTAAATCTCGCCGTAGCGGACGCAGGGAAGATCGCCGCTGGATGCTTCGTCTTTCTTGACGCCGGAACCTTTGGAAAAGCTGCCCAAACCACCGAGCGTTGTCGGCACCCACTCGCCGAGGAAGCCGGGGAGGCGGGTTTGGGCGGTGAGGAGTTGCTGCATGGCGGCCTGTTTGAGGTCGCGCTTCTTGGCGATCAGCCGGTCCAGCCCGCCCAGCAGCCCATCCACATCGCTCAACGCCTCCGCGATGGCCCGTTGCTCGGGGAGCGGGGGCTTCGCCAACGGCAACTCCATCAAATCCCGGGTGTAGATCGCGGCGACGCTCGTGGTGCCGGTGGCTAAACCGCGAAGCAGACCGATCGACACTGACGAATTGAGCGCGGCATTCGCATACGCCGGAGCGCAAATCTCCTCTGGATCGAACTCCAACCGCATGAGGTTGGAATTGTAGTAAGCCTCGGGCAGTTCGTCTCTCCACATGGCAACCTTCCCGACCAGATCGAGTGTGTTGCGGGTGTTGAACAGGACATCGCCGCAGCGAAGACGATGGACGGAATCGGGGACAAATCCCTCCGGGATAAACTCGATTTTTGAGAGATCGAAGTCTCCGCGCGCGAGGTTTCCCATCTTCATTAGCGGGTATGCGGTCGGCTCAGGCTGATTTGGGTAATTACCGCCCAACCGTCCTTTCTTCAGGAGCGAGCCCAGCGGTTTCACCACCCAATCCTTCGGGATCACGCCGACCTCGGTCTGTTTGTAGCCGGGCTTCATGCGCGGGCTTGCTCCATCTTTTGCAGGTGCGCGGAGACCTTGGCGGCGAGGGCGGCGACTTCTCCCTCCAACTCGGCGAGCGGGGTGGCGTAGCGTTCGGCGAGCACGCGGAGGCGCGTGGTGAGGCTCTGCGCCACGCGCTCGAACTCGCCCTGCACCGCGCTCTCCAGCGCACCGAGCCACTTGTCGTCCACCACGAGGGTCTGCACCTCGGCGGCGCTGAGCGTCGGGTATTTTTCATACGCGGCGCGGTCGAGCGCGGCCTCGGCTTCGCGGATGGATTTTTTGAGCGCGGTCTCGTCTTCGGCGCACTGTATCCATTCTTTCATGACGGTGATCTCGGCGGCGGTGTCGGAGTCGGAGGCGGAGGAGGCCGAGGAGGCGGGGAGCGGAGTCCCCGCCCTACCGAGTTCCTTGAGGCGGGCGGTGATCTCGGGCTTGGCGATTTTGTCGAGGGCGCCGAGCACGCCGTCTTCGCCGCCGTGCTCCTCCTCCAGCTCGGCGAGGCGGGCGGTGGCGGCTTCGAGGCGGGCTTGGAGGGCGTCGAGCACGGCTTGCTCGGCGGCGAAGTAGCGGGCGACGAGGAGGGGCTTGGGCACGAGGTCGCAGGTCCAGCCGCGGTCCTTGGTTTTGCCCTTCTTGTCGGTCTCGAGGATTCGCTGGGTCTTGGCCACCCAGCCGTCCGCGGCGAGGAGGTAGCAGTCGTCCTGCAGGGTCGCGGCCCAGTAGTCCAGGAGGTGCTGGTAGACGGCGTAGGCGTCGACGAGCGGGCGGTCCTCGAAGTGGGCGAGGAGGTCTTCCGAGAGGGCGTGGATGATCTGCTTGGGGTGGCAGTCCACGCGGACCTCGGCGCGGAGGCGCGCGGCGGCGGCGGAGCGCCAGGCGGCGAAGTGGGCGCGGAGCTTTTGGAGAAAGGCGGAGAATTCGGGCTGCCCGGCGATGGCGGCGCGGAGCGAGGCGGCGGGCACGCGGAGGCGGAAGTAGCCGGGGCGGAGCTCGTCGAGGAGGGCGGCGCGGAGGGCGGGGCAGACGCGCCAGTAGGGGGCGAAGGCCTCGAGGTCGCGGGCGGGGATGCCGCCGTGGAGGTGGCCGGCGATGTCGTGCAGGTCCTCGGCGTCCTGGGTGTCGAGGTAGCGGGGGAGGTTGAGGTTGTAGTCGTTTTTCGCGATCTCGTCGTGGGGGACGAGGCGGGCGAAGCCGGGCTGCTCTTCGGCGTGGGTGAAGACGTCCACGATGCGGTGGATGTCGCGCTCGCGGAGGCGGTTTTTGTTGCCGTCCTTGATAAAGCCGCGGGAGGCGTCCACGAGGAAGACGGCGCGGCGGGCGGCGGCGTTTTCCTTGTCGAGGACGAGGATGCAGGCGGGGATGCCGGTGCCGTAGAAGAGATTGGCGGGGAGGCCGATGATGCCCTTGAGGACGCCGGAGCGGACGAGTTTTTCGCGGATGGCGGCCTCCGCGTTGCCGCGGAAGAGGACGCCATGGGGGAGGATGCAGGCGCCTTTGCCGGTGCTCTTGAGGGAGCGGAGGATGTGGAGGAGGTAGGCGTAGTCGCCCTGCTTGGCGGGCGGGGCGCCCCAGGCGAAGCGTTGGAAGGGGGCGCCGGAGCCGTCCTCGCCGAGGGCGAGGCCGGTGGACCAGGCTTTGTCGGAGAAGGGGGGATTGGCGACGACGTAGTCGTAGGTGCGGAGCTGACCGGCGGCGTCGCGAAACTTGGGGCTGGCGAGCGTGTTTCCGGTGAGGATGTTGGCGGTCGGAAAGTCGTGGAGGATCATGTTCATCCGCGCGAGACCGGCGGTGGTCACGTCCTTTTCCTGGCCTTCGAGGGTGAGGTGTTTGCCGGCCTCGGCGGCGACCTTGAGGAGAAGGGAGCCGGAGCCGCAGGTCGGATCATAGACTGTGGTGGAGGCGCGGGTGTTGGTGGGCGAGACGCCGAGGACTTTGGCAATGACGCGCGAGACCTCGGAAGGCGTGTAGAACTGGCCCTTGGACTTGCCGCTGTCCTGGGCGAAGTGCCGCATCAGATATTCGTAGGCGTCGCCCAAAATATCGTCGTGGTCGGCGCGGTTGCCGGAAAAATCGAGTTCGGGTTTTTCGAAGATGGCGATGAGGTTGGTGAGGCGCTCGGTCTTTTCGGCACCATCGCCGAGTTTGTTGGAATCGTTGAAATCGGGGAAATCGGAGCGCGCGAGACGGGTGTTGGCGTCGATGAGCGGCTGGATGACCTGGGTGTTGATCTTGTCGCCGATATCGGATTTGCCCTTGAGCGCGACCATGTCGCGGAAGTGCGCGCCCTTCGGGATCACCACGGCGGGGGACAGCTCGTCCGATTCTCCGTATTTGTCGGAGACGTATTTGATGAAGAGCATGAACAGGACGTAGTCCTTGTATTGGCTCGGATCCATGCCCCCGCGGAGGGCATCGCAGGAGGACCAGATGGAGGAGTAGAGGTCGGACTTTTTTAGAGGCATGGAAAATTGCTAGCGGCGCGAGCCCATCATCGCGTCCGGTGACTCACGAACGCAAGAGGACAGCCGGCAGGTCGCTCGCACGTCGCGCCTACACCGGCAGCTGGGCCACGGCAGGTCCGACCAACGGCTGAACTCCTAGCGAAAGAAGATAGAGCCGTGCGCATGCCTTCGCGTCAGAGAGGGCCTCGTGATGATCGAGAGGAATGCGATGCGTGGCGCAGAGGGCCGCCAAGTTCTGCCGGTAGATCCGATAGGTGCAGACCGGCAAGAAGTGCGGAGCGGGCAGACCGTAGTGTGCAGCTGTCTTCACCAGGACATCGAAATCGAAGCTGTGCCCGTTGTGCGCGACCAGCGTGCATCCTTCGATGTAATGGCTCAGGTCCGGCCACAACTCGCCAAAAGTCGGCGCGTGCTCAGTCATCGAAGCATCGATTCCATGGATGTCAGTGAACCGGGCGATATACCAATTGCCCGGCGGCCGAATGAGGCGAGAAATCTCCTGGACCACTCTGCCATTTTCCACGCGCACCAAGCCGACTTGGCAGATGCTGGTGCGGGTGTAGTTCGCCGTCTCGAAGTCGATCGCGGTGAAGGTAGGCATCGAAAGCTGGAGCCGCTACAGTGCGGGAGCGTGGCGCCCCTTGCCAGCACCGAGTGGGTGGCGCTGACACGAGCCGGAGGTGAGGGAAAAAATCGAGTAGCCGGGGTGACCACAATACTTGCACGAGTAGCTCTTCTTGGAGCTTCCCTCGTAGAGTTTGTGGCGCCCGCGGCCCGGACCGTCCGGGTGCCGCTGACAGGAACTCGCGGTAAGGGCAAAGACCAAGGAGGTTTGGTGGCCGCAGTATTCGCAGGTATAGGTCGTCATGATGATATGCGGAGGGGCTGGGACGCTGGCGCCCGAGTTCGCGCCGGTGAGTCGAGTGGCAGTAGCGCGTAGTGGTAGACCGCTGGCGGACGCCACCCTGAGCCGAACGGATTCCCGGCAGTTAGCAAAACGGTGAGCGCCGGAAGCGCGTCCGCAGATGTAGCTATGGGTAGATCGGTCAGGCGATTCTGAGTGAGAGAACAGAACGTGAGGCTGCGCAGCGCAGTGAAAGTCGCCGGCAATTCGATCAGTTCGTTTCGGCTCACGACCAGTCGTCGCAGCGATTTCAACCGATGCAATCCCTGCGGAAGTTGACTCAGGCGATTGTCGCTGACGTCCAGTAGCTCCAACTCTGCTAGATCCGTGATCGATTCGGGAAGCGCTCGGATCTGATTCTCCTGAACCCATAGCTCACGCAGGCGCTTTAGTTTGCTAATCTTAGCCGGAAGAACTTGGAGTCGGTTTCCCTGTAGCCTCAGCACCTCGAGATTTTCGAGTTCGCAAAGATCGTCCGGGAGGTGTTCGAGCTGGTTGTAGGAGAGATCAAGCTCCCTCGCCTCGCGAAGATTGCTCAGTGATGGGAGGAGTCGCAGACGATTGCGCGACAGGTCCAGGACCCGGAGCTGACCGCCCGGGTGAAAACATCCGTCTGGAAAGGCCGTGATGTTGTTTTGGGCGAGCGAGAGAAGCTTCAGTCCGGCAGGCGCCCGAAAGTGCGGGTGGACAGCCTCCAAGGCAGTGTTTCGGAGATTGAGAGTTTCGAGATTGCTCAGCGAGGCGATGAACTCAGGAAATCGTGCAAGAGGATTGGCGGAGAGATTGAGAACGCGGAGAGACACGCAGGATCTGAGTGACGAGGGCAATTCTCCGAGGAGGTTGTGGTTGAGATGCAGAGCCTCCAGTTTCGTGCAGGCCGAAAGCTCCGCGGGGATACGGCGTAGGCGATTGAAGCCCGCACGTAGCTCCCGAAGGCTGCCAGTGGAAAGCCACGCGGAGGGTAGCGTATCCAGCCCCTTTCCGGCTACATTGAGGATCTCGGCGGCATTCTTCGGCACGCCCCACCCTATCGCAGAGCTACGACAATATACGTCGCGCAGGGGTCAGTCACGTCGGCGGTCTCGCCGCAACGCGCCGCTCAAGTTCAGACCAATCTTGTGGATTCCAGATCCGGCCGCGCTCCAGTTCTCCACAAACGATGAGATCGCGATCTGCCCGTAGCCATTTCACCTGAGCTGATGTCAGCGAGAATGAATACCCGGGCGGCGAGCAGATCCGTGAGGTGCAGACCTGTGGGTCCAATCCGAGCGCCTGAGCATGCGTTTCCAAAAGACGCGCGACGGCGTTTTCTGTGGGGATCGAGGTGGAGTCGGGAGCCAGGCGTTCAAAGACCCATTTCATGAAGCGAGCGGTCGCTGGCTGGAGCAGCAGGCTGTGCGCTTGCGGTTTGCCTTCGCAGAGTCCGTCCGGGATCACCAGCCAGTGCGTCGGATCAGAGCCAGCCCAAACCTTGGGAAGGCGGAAAGTGAAATTTCTCGTCAGCCGACGACTGAAGCGTCCCGAGTAGAACGGGCGCAAATGCGCGGAGGCAAGAGAGGCATGGTTCATGGGTAGACTTTCGGCGGAACTACAATGTCATCTCGCGTTCATCGTGGCGCGACGCATTCCGACGTCCGCCCCAAGTAGTCTGCACGGATGCAAAGCCTGCTAATCATCTTATCTATCTGGGGTATATTTGGGATCATTGGTTTCGCGATTCCATTAGGACGGCGCCGTTCACTTTACGCGAGTCACTCCGATCTTGCCCGATGCATTCTGGCTCCTGCTCTTCTAATCTTGGCGATGGCTCCCAATCTGGTGGGGCCAATTGCAGGGGTTGCGTGCGCTGCTTTGTTCTTCGTGGTGCCGGCTGTGATGCGGACGTCATTTCAACAGGCACAATCCGGCTTGGATCTTCTACCCGTATTCGCTGCTCGAACACTCCTTCCTCTGATCGCTGCTGTTGCCTTGGGGGGCACTATCTATTGCGCAGGAAGGGGCCTTGACGGTGAGTTCGACTGGAAGCGTCGCGCACTCAACCTTGGCATGGCGGTGTTCTCCTTCATGTTCGGGGCTATGGGCGCGCGCGACCTCCGTCGCGAATGGCGCAAGGTGGGTAACGCTCAGCGTTGAGCCGCGTAATTAGCGCACGCAGTGGCAAGCGAGTCGCGAATTTCTTCACGCAGCCACTTCGGTTTCAGAACCGTCATGGCTGATCCTTGAGAGAGGATCCACCATCTGAGTTGCCAGGAGTCGGGGAGGTCGACCCTCAGGATGTAGTCGGCTGCGGTGGCTCTTAGCGTCTGGGAAGAACCTAGCGGTGTCTCCGCGAGGTAGACCGCCAGATCGGCAGAAACCTTGGCTTCCAAACTGACCGAGTCTCCCGCCTTGAAGTCCATCGCGCCCGACTTGAGGTAGTCGTCCAAGGAGAAGCCCCGGGGCGGAATGACCCTCTCGTCCAAAATCGTGGCGCTGCGGATTCGATGAAGTGCATACAAACGCACATCCGAATACTCGTAAGCGCTCGCGACCAGATATGAAATCGCTCCGCGCTGCACGAGGGCCAATGGATGAAGCCGCAGATCGGACGGACGAGAGTCGCGAGGCCCGAGGTAAGAGACCGACAATTGTTGCTCTGCGGCGAGCGCTTCCTGCACCCCGCGCAGCACCTTCGGAACCACCGCGGGCGGGGTCACGGGTAGCGCGGGAGGAACATAACGCACCTTCTCAGCCCACTTGGAGTAGCGATGCCCTTTCAACGCGGAGAGCTTCGCATAAGCGAGAGCAAACCGGGGTCGAATCTGTTCGAGCAAAGCTGAAGGAAGGATGCTTTGGAGCGTGCTCTCTGCGAGCACGAGGGACAACGCGTCTGCCATGCCGACGCTCGTGAAATCGCATTGGCGACCGGGCATCCAGTGCCAGCCGAAGGGAGGACACCGGTCGTTGCATCTGATTCCAAAGAGTCGAGCCAGCTCAACCAGATCACGTTCCACGGTCCGCTTGCTTACTTGAAACTGCCCGTCCTCCTGGAGATAGCGCGTTAGGTCGCCGGCGGTGATTCCGGGAGCGGCGTGCGGCAGCTTCTTCAGAATCTCCCAGTGGCGGGCCAAGGTGAGGTGAATGGAGGATTTCGGCACAGGCTTGAGAGCATCCATCATAGGACGTTAGCGCGACAGAATACGTCGCATAGCCTTGCAGATCACGGCGAGGGAGACTCATCGCGGTCTGCTCGTGGCTGCCGGTGTCCTGGATTCGTTGACCTACCAAGCTCACTGGCCGTGCGGGTAGGGTTCCTCCAATGGACCAAAATAACCCGGGAATCGAGTATGCACCTCTTTGAGGGCGGCTTCCCAAGCGTCCGTTGCGGCTGGATCGCCTGCCTCGAAGGCCCGTCGCATCTCCTCTCCAGCCTCGATCAGAAAACGACGTTGAGACTTGAGCGAGTCTGTCGAGTTCATGCACAGCCGGACAAAATCACCTCGCAGCAACTCTGCCTTCTTCTTCTGGGCAGAAACCGCCCGTTCGTGCGCCTCGGCCGAAATGACCGGTCCATGAGCCGCGTGCGTCCATACCTCGATACCATCGCTGGTGTAGTTCATATGTGTTTTTTTGAGTGCCGGCAGAAGGCGAGATTGGTCGAACAGCCTCTGCGGGCACTGCTACCCGTCGAGCGCCGGAGGCTTTTCGAGCAGCACCACGAACCTCTCTGACTCAGCTGGAAAGCTCGCCTGCAGTTTGGCGGCGGGTTGCCGACTACCAGCGCAGGCCTGCAAGGAGCATCGCAGCAAACGCGTCCACGTCATCCCGAGTATCCATCCGACGGATATTCAGGAACCTCAGCCATGGTCCGAGCGCTCGACGTATCGTTCTGGCTTCCATCAAAGCGCTAAAATCCTGAGCCGGGGGCTCCTTTAACATCTCCATCGTAGTTAGCCGACGAGCAGTTTCTGAAACCAGAGATGTTATGCGCGCCATCTTCTGGTAGTTCAGCTTCTCCGGTGTGTCGGTTGGTTGGTGATAGTGCTCCCAAGGAGCACACGTGAAGAAGAGATACGGCACCCCTTCCCGGCGGAATGCGTAGTGATCACTCATGTCCGGCAGATAATCGTTCTTCAGAGCAATCAAGCTGATCTTCTCGGGAGTAAGCGCCCCAACTAGGTCTGCGAGTGCCGGATTACTTTCCGCTCCTTGCACGGCGAGCAGACGTCGGATAGGAGGTGGCGTCAGGAGACCAAGTTGTGGCAGCGTCACGTCGTGTCCGACGAGATCGAGAATGATCGCCGCGTGAAATCCTCGGTCGTCGCTCTGATCCTCGCAGAACCTGACGCTCCCCATGGCCTCAGCCTGGAAGTAGGGCGGCTCCTCGGCGTCGAAAATCGCGATCACAACGTCTCGTTCGAGCACAACGGTCGAGAGCTGAGCAATGGCTCTCAGTGCGACGGCCACAGCAGCGGCGTTGTCGTCCGCACACGGGTGCGGAATGACGCTGTCGTAGTGGGCACCGATGAGGATAGGCGCTAAACTGCGATCGCGGCCGGCGAGCACGCCGGCAAAGTTAGTGAACGCCTCGCCGTTGCAGTGGTAAGGCAGCGAAAAAGCATCACCCCGGTAGGGATCGAGGCGAAGTGACTTCAGGTTCGCCTCAACCCAGGCCGCCGCTTGTGCGTGGCCCGGGCTGCCAACCATGCGGCCTCCCGGCAGGGCAAGTTCGCGAACCATTTTTCTGAGTTTTGCTGGGAGTGCGGCGTCGGGAGTCACGTCAGGTGATGATTCCATATGGAGTGGAGTTCGTCAGGATGGTAGGCGCGTTAATCTCATCTCGAGTAAGCGGTAAAACCCTCCTGCCGGAGAATCGCCGCGGCTTCCTGCTCCCACGCCTCATCGCTCTCCAAGGAACGGGTCGTGAGTTCCACGAGACGACGAAGACCCGCGACGGACATCCTGCGGCCAAGCACGACTTCTTCGCGAATCTCGACTAAGCGGCGGCCGTGAAGGCGGACGAGACGACTGCCTTTGTAGCCGCTAAAGTGATTGTGAAGACGCTCAGCAGGCGTAAGCGCAGTGAGCCCGACATATATGACAGGCGCTCCGGAGGCAGCATTCGGATTCTGCTCCAGGATTTTGCGGCGAAATCGGCCGGAGATCGTGGACAACGAATCGAGCTCCACCAAGTAGACGATATTTCCAGCTCCATCGCTCCGACCGCGGACGGACTTAGTGGCGAGTCCATCGGTCGTCTCGAAGCAACGTTGGCCACAATACGGGCAGACGGGTCGAGTATCACTTGCAAGGAGAGGCGGGTTCATGGCGCCGATTATATGGGCTGCACCCAAAATTTCGGGCCGAATTGGCCGGCTCCCGCTTCGCACCCCTTTAGGGGTGCATTTCCGAAAAAATTAAATTGACGGCGTTTTCAGCTAATCGCGCGACCGGGCGACTTCCGCGCGCTGAAAGTGTCGAACCGCTCTCTGCCTACAGATGCCGCAGCGATGCTGGGCCGAGTCGCCAGCTTGGGATGGAAACACCCTCACCCTTGCTGTGCGTCGCGACCTCATGGAGAAACTCTGCGCGCTTGGGTCAGTCACGCCGATAGCGACACAGGATCTAACCTGTAGGCTTAAGTGGCTCAACCGATCCGCCTGAGACTACTATTTTGGGATAGTAAATTCAATCTACTACTTAAAAGTAGTTTCTTGCAAAAACCACATCTAGGTAGTATCCGTCAAAAATGAATTACCCGATCTCCACGGTGGCTCAGCTGAAGGCGGTGCTTCGCGCGTTGAGAAAAGACCAGCAACTCAGTCAGGCCGAGCTCGGCCAGCGCATCGGGGTAAACCAAAAGCGAGTGGCAAGAATCGAAGCATCTCCCGGGGTCACCAGTTTCGATCAGATCGCTCGCATCACCTCTGCTCTTGGGGCTCGGATCGTGATTCAGCGCGACGACCACGAACCCACAGCGACCGGAGCAACTGGTGCTAAAAAGCTCTCGGCGCAGTCCCGGCGCGTTCCGAAGTCTGCACCGACGTGGTGATCTCCATGGCCGCCCAACGCACTCTCGCGGTTTGGATGAATGGCCTTCGGGTCGGGGTATGGAATCAAGGTCGCGGCTCTGACACGTTCACCTACGAGGAGTCGTGGATCCAAGACCCGGCCTCGCGCGTGCTCTCGCTTTCGATGCCATTTGTGCCCGGGAACGTTCCGCACCGGGGCAGCTTCGTCACGCACTTCTTCGACAACCTTCTTCCTGACAGCGACGCCATTCGCAGAAGACTTCGATCGAGGTTCTCCGCTGATTCAACCGACGCATTCGATCTACTCACTGCGATAGGTCGGGATTGTGTGGGAGCTGTGCAACTCCTCCCCGAGGGAGAAACTCCCGGACGAGTTCAGGAAGTAGACGCGGAGCCTCTGACACTGAAAGGCGTAGAGCAGGTCATCCAAGCTGCTCTCGGCGGCGCACGCGTGCTCGGCCACCGAGACCAAGCGGATTTCCGGATTTCGATCGCAGGAGCGCAGGAGAAAACTGCGCTCCTGTTTCATCGCGGTCGATGGTGCGTGCCGCGAGGCGCGACGCCAACAACGCACATTCTGAAACTGCCGCTGGGGCTGGTTGGAAATCTTCGCGCAGACATGAAGGACTCCGTGGAGAACGAGTGGCTCAGCATGCGTTTGCTCGCAGCCTTCGGCGTCGAGGTAGCCGAAACGGAGATCGCCGAGTTTGGTAGCCAGAAGGCGCTGGTCGTGACCCGTTTTGATCGAGCCGTTCAACCAGGCGGCTGGATTGCCCGGCTACCGCAGGAAGACTTCTGCCAAGCCCTAGGTCTTCCCTCCACGTTGAAATACGAGGCAGATGGAGGTCCGGGCATGAAAGATATCTTCCGAATCCTAGACTCCAGTTCCCAGCCGACTCGGGACAAAGAGACGTTCCTGAAGGCTCAGATTGTGTTCTGGATGCTCGCTGCAACCGATGGCCACGCGAAGAATTACTCCCTGTTTCACGAACGCGGCGGCACATTCCGGCTGACGCCGTTCTACGACGTGATTTCCGCGTGGCCAATCATCGGAAGGGGTGCGAACCAACTCGACGAACGAAAAGCAAAGCTCGCCATGGCGGTTCGAGGACGAAACCCGCACTGGAAGCTGAGCGAGATCCAGGCGCGTCATTGGGATGCAGTCGCCAAGTCGGCTGGATTGGTTGATGCCAGTTCGATCATCAACGACTTGGTCAGGCGGACGGCCAGTGTGCTCACGAACGTCGACAAACAGATTCCGAGTGGATTTCCGACCTACGTTCGGGACCGGATCTTTGCTGGCGTGGAGCGCAGCGCGCAACGGTTGGCAGAGTAGCTACGAGCAGTTCGGTTCACACGCGTGACGCGGCGTCCCCGCTCTCAGCCCTTACACCGGCCCTCCACACCGGGGTCTACACAACCCGCCAAATTCGCACCTTTCGCAGAATTCGCCAACCTTGGTAACCATTTGTTATTTCGCGTTTTGTAAAATCACCATGGGGACGCCAGTTTAAGCGCCCGTTAACTTATCCGGTTACGGGCTTTTGAGTCTGGCGAGTGCGGGCGGATGGGCGGACCCGCCGCAGAGTTTGACGGATCGCAGCCCAGGCATTGCTCTCGCGGGATGACGTTTGCCGATATCGCCGCCGCGCTCCCCGCCCAAGCGGTCACTTCCATCGAGAGCCTCCCCTTCCCGCGCATCGCGTCGGGCAAGGTCCGCGAAATCTTCGATCTCGGCGACGCGCTGCTGCTGGTCGCGACCGACCGGCTCTCGGCATTCGACGTCATTTTGCCCGACGGTATTCCGGGCAAAGGCTCCATCCTGACGCAGATGAGCCATTGGTGGTTCGATCAACTAAGCCACATCATCCCCAACCACCTCCTGCCCGATCAATCAGCCGAATTCGCCCGGCGCGGCCTCACCGACCGTGATCTGCAACTCCGCAGCATGATCGTGCGGAAACTGAAACCCCTCACGATCGAGTGCGTGGTGCGCGGCTATCTGGTCGGCAGTGGCTGGAGCTCGTATCAGAAAACTGGATGCGTCTGCGGCCTCACGCTTCCCTCGGGGCTGCGTCAGGCGGATCGCCTCCCTCAACCCATTTTCACGCCGACCACCAAGGCGCCCAAAGGCCAGCACGACGAGCCCATCGAT
>JAEYQF010000317.1 GCA_023410155.1 Verrucomicrobiota bacterium
GCGCCGGCTCGCGACATGCGTGAGATCGGGTCCGGCAGTGGGACGCGACTCTACGCCCTGGATCGCGTGGCAGTTTATGCAGGTGAGATCGCGGAAAAGTTGTGCGCCGCGGGCGGCATCACCGGCCGGCGCCGCGGCGACCTGGCGCTGCTGTTGCACCCAGGCGTCGAACTCACCCTCCGACACGGCGATCACCTCGAATCGCATCCACGCGTGCTGCGTGCCGCAGAACTCGGAGCACACCCCCTGGTAAATGCCCGGCTTGTCCGCCTGCATCCAGATGTGGTTACCGCGGCCGGGCACGGTCGTCATTTTCCGCGTAAGCTGCGGCACCCAAAATTCGTGCAACACGTCGGCTGTATCCAAGCGGATCGAGATCGGCCGCCCCACCGGGATGTAGATTTCGTTCGCGGTGACGAAGCCCAGCTTCGGGCTGCGCACCTCCCACCACCACTGATGCCCGATCACCACGAGATCCGGCTCACCCAGCGGCGGCGCGGGATCGGATTTTTCCATGGCCTGCACCGTCAGCCCGAAAAGCACGAGCACGATCAAGAATGGGATCGCGGTCCAAATGATCTCCACGCGCTTGTTGCCGGCGAGTTGCACGGGATCGCTCGCGCCTTCGTTCCACCGGTATCGCACGAGACTGTAACCCACAATTCCCGCCACCACGGCAAAGATGGCGGCGCAGATCCACAACGTGATGACGAACAGATCACTGATCGCCTGCGCATGCGGGGAGACTGGGTCGAAGATCGACCCCGAGCTGCCGTTCATGGCCCCAAGGTGCGGCGACGCGCGAGGCTCGCAACGCACGACGCCGCGCCCGGTTCCCGAATCGGAGCTAAGGCCGTTCGGTCAACTCGTCGCACGGATTTCACCGATACCGTGTCCGCGCCCGGGCCATGGGGCTCGAGTCAGGACGGAGTGCGGATCGAGACGGGAGGGATGGCGGCTCGAGTCGGGACCGATCGCGGCTCAAGTCGGGACACGGTCCGGCTCGGCTCGAGCCGGCGTGCACAACGGGGCGTTGCACGGTGCGGGCTTGGCGAAGCGCGACCTTGCATCTTGCACCGCGCAAGTGAGTCGGGTCGTCCCACCTCCCTCTGAAACGGCGGTTGGCACGGTGCGTGCGAACGATGGGACGTATCCGCAGGCGCACTACATTGCGCCGCTCATGGACGGGGCGCGCTCCGCGCGTGTCGACATGTGGAACTCAAACCCGGGCCGACTCACGGCCCTCAGACCACTACGACAATGAAAACTCGCAAATTCACCTCCCTGATCGCTGTTGGCTCGATCCTTCCGCTCGCCGCTTGGGCGCAATCGGACACGGGCGGCAGCACGAACACCACGACAACCACTCCCTCCTCCGCCGCTGCTTCCGACTGGGAGTCGCAACGGGACCAGACCGGCACGACGGCCCGCGACTCGGCCAGCGAAACACGCGCGACCGACACGGCCACCACCGCCGATACCGCGGACTGGAGCCGCGACTCGAGCATGGCCACCACCTCCGCGACGGCCGGCGAGGTCCAACGCGTCACGCAGGACGATCTCGAGCAGCAAGCGACGGCTAGCTCGATCATCGGCAAGGATGTCGTTGACCGCGACGGCAATAAGGTAGGCACCGTAAAGGATATCAGCATCGCATCGCTGCTGCCTGCCTCACTGCACCAAGGCACGGACACCGCGTCCTCGGAACAGACGATCGGAGCCACGATCGACACGGCGCTCGAGCGCGTCACTTCGCCTTCGACTGACGTAAACGTTTACGTTTCGGTCGGTGGGTTCATGGGCATGGGCAACGACCTGATCGCCGTGCCCGTGTCTCGTCTGCAGAGCGATGGCGACGGCCTGAAGATCGACATGACGCAGGACGAGCTGAAGAGCATCGCCGACAACGAGCAGCGCGCGATGTCGGCCGCGGAATAACCCGCACGCACTGAGTCTTGTGAAAGCAAAAGAGCCGGACGCGATGTCCGGCTCTTTTCGTTTTGGTGCCCAAGCCGGGACTCGAACCCGGATGCTGTTAGGCACAGGCTTCTGAGACCTGCGTGTCTACCAATTCCACCACCTGGGCAGCAGCGGGACGGGCAAAAGATACGGCCCGGCGGCGAGGGGCAAGAAAATAGATTTTCTCAGCCGGCGGTGGCCTCTCCCACCGGCGGAACGAAGCGCCCGATGTCGGGGATCTCCTTCACGCGACGCCCGCCGCTGCGACGCTCGAAATAGGGATCCACCTCGGGCGTGGCGCTCACGTCCTCGTCGTCTTCCGTTTCCTCCTGCTCGTCGATCTCGTCACCTTCGGCGTTGGTGAAGATCCAATCTTGTTCTTCGTCGAACGCGTGCGACATCCGGCGAGCCTGCGGCTCGAGCACGAGGAGGGGATTCTTCACCCGCCCTTCCTTCACCAGCTCGAAGAGGCAAGGTAGGAACTGCGTTTTGTAGCGGCCTTGGAAATCGCTCATCCATTTGTTCGGGACGCCTTCCCGACGATTGAGCAGCACGACATCGGAGAAGTGCACGCACGCGTCGAACCAGGCGAGCAGCGGCGGATTCTTCTCCGCGAGCTGGCAATCGACGACCGTGAGAATCCGTCCGAGCTCGGCGCCCTGGGCTTCGATCCATGCCTTGGCGACCTCGAGCTGGTCGATGGGGCTGGCGCGCCCGTCGAGCACGAGGAACACATGCGTGGCACCTTCAGGCAGCGAGGCCTCAATGAATTCACCGGTCCAGCGCCAGCGCGTTACGCGCGGGAGAGCCGCCTCGCTCTGGGCGGGCGCTTCGCTCTCGGCGATCAGCACGGCTGGGACATCCTCATCGCCGAGGCCATCTTGGATCAGGTCGCGCAGAACTTCGCGACGGCCGGATCCCGGCGAACCAAGGATGATAAAAACGAGCGGACGTTCGTTCATGCTCACCCACCAAGCACGCGGGCCGTCGAAGCGCAACTGTCTGCACGGGGCGCGTCTCGCCGCGTCGCGCTCGGGCCTCAGAACTGCAGGGTGCGGTTTTGCGCGGCGTGCCGAAGCCAGTGATCGACCAGAACCAGCGCAGTCATCGCCTCGACGATGGGAACCGCGCGGGGCAGGACGCAGGGATCGTGACGACCGCGCGCGGCGAGCTCGGTATTCTGCCCGAGCACATCGACCGTTTTCTGCGGCTGCAGGATCGTGGCGGTGGGTTTGAAAGCCACGCGGAAGACGATCTCCTCGCCGTTGCTGATGCCACCTTGCACGCCGCCGGAGCGGTTGCTCGTGGTCCGAATCGCGCCTTCGCGGGACTCGAAGGGGTCGTTGTGCTCCGAACCTTTCAGCAACGTGCCTGCGAATCCGCTGCCGATTTCGAAGCCCTTGGTCGCGGGCAGGGAGAGCATGGCTTTGGCGAGGTCGGCCTCGAGTCGGTCGAACACGGGTTCACCGAGCCCGACGGGCACGCCGCGCACGCGGCACTCGATCACGCCGCCAACCGAATCGCCTTCGCTGCGCACGGCCTTGATGCGCTCGATCATCGCGACGGCGGTGGGCGCGTGCGGACAGCGCACGGCGTTGGCTTCGACTTCCGCTTCCGAAGGAAAATGTGCGACCGCTCCCGCAGGCACCGCGATGTCGTGCACGGCCGTCACGAATGCCCGCAGCTCGATCGAACCGGCGAGACGGAGGATTTTTTTCGCGATCGCACCGGCCGCCACGCGACCGATGGTCTCGCGAGCCGAACTGCGGCCGCCGCCGCGATGATCGCGCAGGCCGTATTTCGCCGTGTAGGTATAGTCGGCGTGCGATGGGCGAAATTTTTCCCGCATCTCATCGTAGGCGCCGGGGCGATGGTCGGCGTTTCGCACCATCATGGAGATGGGGGCGCCGGTCGTGCGGCCCTCGAATACGCCGGAGAGAATTTCCACCCGGTCCTCTTCCTTGCGCGGGGTCACGATGTCGCTTTGTCCGGGGCGGCGGCGGTCGAGCTCAGTCTGGATTTCCTCCGCCGAGAGAGGCAGGTTCGGCGGGCACCCATCGAGCACCACACCCACGGCGGGCCCATGGCTTTCGCCCCAAGTGGAGAGGGTGAAGAGTTTTCCGAAGCTGTTGGGCATCGCAGCGTGAGCGTGCGAGCACGCGCTTCACCGGCAAGCGGCAAATCGACCCCAAACCGAGGCAACATTCGCGGATGTTCGCCGTCACAGAACCTCCCTTTACATCGTCCCTCTCTTCTCCTCTGATTTGCAGCCCACTCGCCCCTGGTATTTCCTCTCTCGCTACATGAGACTGCGCCAACTTTGCCTCAGTGTGTTGTTCTGCTTGGGCTTGACCACATTGGAGGCGCAAACCATCCCCGCTCCGCCCGCGCCGGCTGAGGA